>DASRDP010000123.1 GCA_035652535.1 Chloroflexota bacterium | reverse complement strand
GTTGACGTCCAGCTCGGCGAGGAGCGCTTGCTTCTCGTTCAGCGGCAAATCCATATTGGCGGCTACGAAATCGGCGACGCGTCCGGGCTCGGCAATGTTCTCGATCGCCACCGACAGCTCCTCGGGGCGATTGGGCGAGAGCCCGACGAGCCGCTGAAATTGCGCGCGGAGATTGACGACGAGGCCCTCGATCTCTATGGAATCTTCGAGAACCTCCGTGGCGGTTTCGACGCGGCCAATCAGGAACGGCTCGGCCTGGAGCAGCTCCAAGAGGCGCACGCGATTGAGCCCCTGGAGCAGCACCTGCACGCTCCCGTCCGGGACGCGGAGAAGTCGGACGACCGTGGCGCTGCAGCCGATGGTCGAGAGCGTGTCCCGAGTGACGGGCCCGTCCTCCGTCGTCGGATAGAAGAAGGCGATGGTCTTGTGGCTCGAGACGACCGAGTCGATGGCGCGTATCCAGCGCTCTTCCCGGACGGCGAGGGGGAAGAGCATGGAGGGAAACACGACCGTGTCGCGATTGGGAATGATGGGGAGGATGTTCGTCGTGGGCTGACCGGGCTCGCTCATGGGTTTGAAACCGCAACGCGCTGTGGTTCGACGGCCGTGAGCTTCGGCATGACGACCTCAAGGAAGCCGGACTTGTACCGTGCCGTCGCCGACTCTGGGTCAACGTGGCTGGGCAAGCCGACCGTCCGCTCGAACCGTCCGAACGGAATCTCCATACACGTATACATGCGCTCACCTAATGGGCCCCGGTCCTTGCGCTCGCCGCGAACGGTAATCGAATCCCGAGCCACCACGAGTTGAATCTCGTCCTCGGGGACGCCGGGCAGGTCGATGATGGCGACGACCGCGTCCGTTGTCTCGTAGACGTCCATAGCGGGTTGCCATACGCGCTGCGAGAAGATCACGGAGTACGGTTTTCGCCGGGAGATGTGTTGCAGATAGCGGTCCATCTCTCGTTGAAGCTCGTCGAAGCTTTTCAGCCAGGGCCGTTGGAAATCAAACATCAATGCGGCTCCTGTGATGGTTGGCCAGCCCGCTCGCCGGTGCGCTCTTTCAGCATAGTAGGACCGACTCGGGAAGAGCGTCAACGTCAAGCCGCGGGGTGGCCGGGCCAGCGCACCTCAAACGTGATATCGTGGGCGCACATTCGTGCGCCGCACCGGCGCGCGGGGCGGGGATAGGTCGCGAGTTGAGCGAATCGCTGAACAAGTTCGAACGGTTAGAGGCGCTGAAGGCCGGGACGCCTGTTGCCCGTCCGGGATGGGCGCTCTGGCGGCACTTCTACGACCGGGAGACGACGGCGCACGACCTTGCGGAGGCCATGATTGCGTGGCAGCGCACGTGGGACTTCGACTTCCTGAAAGTCAACCCGCGCGCCCAGTATCACATCGAGCCCTGGGGTGGACGGTATCGATACCCGGCGCCGGATCGCAAGCCGGTCGTGGACACGGTCCCCGTCAACCGACCCGTCGATTGGGACCGAATCGAGCCGCTGGCTGCCACGGTTGGCGCCTTCGGCGAGCAGCTCGAGGTGCTGGGCACGATTCGTCGAAGATTGGGACGTGACGTTCCCATGGTGGAGACGATTTTCACTCCGCTGTCGGTGGCGGGGGATCTCGTCCCGACCGATGTGGCATTGGTCGAGCACATGCGCACGGATCCCGATCGCGTCGAACGCGCGGTCCGCGCCATCGCGGAGACGCTCGCCCGCTTTGCATGCGAATGCCTGAACGCCGGCGCCGATGGCATCTACCTGGCGACGACCGAATGGGCGCGGTCCGATGTGGTGACGGAAGCCGAATACGAACGGTTCGGCCGTCCATTCGATCTGGATGTCTTGAACGCGGTCGCCGATGCGCGGTTCAACGTGCTCCACGTGTGCGGCGAGCGCGCGTTTGTCAGGCAGCTCGCCGACTACCCGGTGCACGCTCTGAGCTGGGCATCCACGTTTGCGAGCAATCCCTCTATTGAAGACCTCGCGCGCACAGTGCCGAAGATCTTTCTCTGCGGTCTTCGCTCAGATGCGCTCGAAGGGGAGACGGCGGAGGTGGCGCTCGCCGACTATCGCGCGGCCGAGCGGGCCGCGCGCGGACACCCATGGATCCTCGGCGCGAACTGCACGATCCGGCCCACGTCGAAGGCGGAGAACCTCCGTGTGCTGCGGGAAGCGGCGACCTCTGCCGCCTAGGATCCTGCAGGGCACGCGAAAACCGTCCGCGCTTCTGCCTGCTGAAGCGTGCCGCGCCCTTCGACGATCTCAGAATGAGCAGGTCCTCAGCCCCCGACGCGGCTGCCGCGCTGTCAGCTTCGCGGCGCGGGAAGCGAGCCACGATCGGCGAGAGTATCGGTTCCGCCCGGCCGAACCTCCGCGAATTCCGCTGTCACGATCCCAACGGCCCTGCAATACCGCATGGATATCAGGTTTGCAATGCGATGCGGTGTCGTTGGGGAGTGGTCGTCGAAGATCTTTCCGCTCAGCATCGGCGTGATGGCGCCATCTGGAATCGTCCGTTTCTTCTGGATCTTCCGCCGCAGGCGGGCGACGTATCGCACGTGCCCCATAAGCCAGAGGAGGCCCCCAACGATCCGCGCGTATCGCCGAACCAGGCGCGTAAGCTCCGCCGGTCCTGAGGACGGCCGCGTAATGAGGTGCCGGCAGTCGTCGACCAGCCGCGCGACGCCGTCGAAGAGATACAGCGGGAGGAGGCGCCACAAGGTCCACGCTTCGTAGCACGCCAGCAGCGTCAGGAGCTTGTTGCGCTCGTAGTAGTAGGCCGCGAGGCCCGGGTCTCGTCGAGCGGTCGCGGACCCGAGGTGCTGGACGGAGGACCGTAGGGCCCGAGCGACATCGAAGCCGATGAGCCTGGTCCGCCAGGAAAGGAGGAGATCTTCGTAGTAGGCGAAGTAGCGGTCCTCGAAAGGCTCGCCGACGATCGCGCGTTTGAAGGCCAGCGAGCACCCGGTTGCATAGAAGGGGCGTGAAGCGTCGGCGAGGACGCTGGGGATCGGATGCCCGATAACGCTCACGGTCGCCGTCCCGAGCGCGTAGGCCTCCGGGAACCGGGGGTCGTGGATGATTGAGCTGGCGATAGCGACCGAGTCGGGCTCCAGCGCGGCCACGAGCTCGGCCAGCCAGCCTGGCTCCGGCACGGCGTCGTTATTGAGGAGCACGATCACGTCTCCTCGGCTGGCGCGGATGCCGATGTTGCAGCCCGCCGCGAAGCCTTCGTTTTGGCGATTTTCCACGACGCGGACCGTGGGAAAACAATCATGGATCAGCGGGATGCTTCGGTCGGTGGAGCCGTTGTCAACCACGACGACCTCCGCGCCCATGGCCGCTGCCTGCGGAATGGTCGCCCGAAGGCATGGCTCCAGGAATTCCTGGCCGTTGTAGTTCACAATCACGATGGAAACGGAAGGTGCGATCTCACCACCTCATCGCGCAGATTGTCGCCGACTCGATCGCGAGCGCCAGCCAGACGTGGACCTGAAGGGCGGATCGTTGATGCCGCCAGACGGCTTTCGGTATCATCCAATTGCGAGATAAGCGTACTCGTACCGACCGTCGATTGAGGCCCCCGAAGGGGGTCTTCTGTTTGAGAGGGCCCGAGCGGCCGCACCCGCCGACGTAGCTCAATTGGCAGAGCAGCGGTTTTGTAAACCGCAGGTTAAGGGTTCGAGTCCCCTCGTCGGCTCCGTCGCGGTGGGGTGGCCGAGTGGTTAATGGCACCGGTCTGTAAAACCGGCTCCCGGAAGGGATTCACAGGTTCGAATCCTGTCCCCACCACCATCCGCGTTGCGCGATCGGGATTTCGACCGCGCGCGAGAGTAGGCAGGCCCACGTAGCTCAGCCGGCAGAGCGCGTTCTTGGTAAGAACGAGGTCACCAGTTCGAATCTGGTCGTGGGCTCCAGTACCTTGGGCAACGTGCCCGCGCACTGAACACGACAGGCGGAAGGACCCCGGGGGAGACGAACGTCATGGCGAAGAAGAAGTTTGAGCGGACGAAGCCGCACATCAACGTAGGGACGATTGGGCACGTGGACCATGGGAAGACGACGCTGACGGCGGCGATCACGAAGACGCTGGCGCTGAGGGGTGAAGCGGAGTTTCGGAGC
>DASRDP010000122.1 GCA_035652535.1 Chloroflexota bacterium | reverse complement strand
CTATGGATCCCCGATGGCCTGAGCGACTGGAGATCCCCGACGTAGCGTCTGACAGCCCAAAGGAGAAGAGTATTGCTGACCTATCTGTGGAGTGTCGTCCGCCGCCTTTCCCACGAGCATCTGTTGAGTGCCCACCTGAGTGGCAATGCGTTCCATCCCCGCACGATGCAGCCCATTCTCGCCGCGCTTCATGACATCGGCTACGTCCTCCCCGGCTCCCATGGCCACCCGACGAGGCTGCTGTACCAGGAGCTGAACCGTCGCGGCACCCTGATTTGGCGCGCCGCTTGAGCTGAAGCCAGCGCACCCAGAAATAACGCGCGAGTGCTCCAGCCCCCAACTGTTCCCGGCCCCTTTCTCGGTCTCCGACCGATTGACACTCCTGTCTGGTCCCCCATTGTGGCTCGCTCAGCGGAGCCATCAAGAGATTTCCCACGGTCTTCGTCCGTGTTCCTCTCTTGACAGCGCCACCGCACGAGCGAGCTTCTTTGTCGGTGCGACGGAGCGTCGCAGAAAGGGGGTGAGATCGATGGCACAGATGACGTATCAGATCATCCTGTCGACCGACGGCAAGCACACCGTGATCGTGACTGGGGACAACCAGGGCGAGATGCAGGCAGCCAATGCCTGGGCCAAGGCAACCTACGAGGGAATCGTGGAGCGCTACGGACTGAAGAACGGCATCAAGCCGCTGAGCGGAGGGCAACCGGTATCTTCGAACACCGAGGAGGCCCCGATCTGCCAGGTCCACCAGGTGCCCATGGTGCTGATGAACGGCCGCAAGGGCCCATTCTACTCATGCCATGAGCGGATGGACGACGGCAGCTTCTGCACCTACAGGCCGCCCAAAACAGCCTGAGGGATGAAGCCGGGCGCTTCGGAAACGGGGCGCTCGGCTCTTTATTTTGGTCGCGTTCAACGCCCTGATCGCCCCGGGGCCCTGATCGCTCAGCCCAATGTCGGACCGAGCCTACAGTCGGATCCCCAGCTATGGACGCTCCGTCGACTTCTCATGGTGGAACGAGCGTCAGCAGAAACGGAGGTGAGAGCTATGAGCACAAATGCCATTTTCAACAGACGCATCCTGCTGCTGTCCCGTGAGAAACTCGTCGATGCGCTGGCGAGCCTGCAGCAGGCGATGCCGACGGGCGAGTTGATCGACGTAGAGATCGATCGCGTTTGTTAGCGGCGGCGCTATTTGCACAGCGAGCGGCAGGATTGCGTGATCACGGATCGGCAAAATTGGTAGAGGACCAGGCCGAACGGGGAGTGAGGGCTGCATGAGCTGGCGAATCGCCGGGGAGTTGAGCAGAGGAGCGAGGGTGCCGTGTGGTGGGGCCCCCCGCCCCTCTGCTGATCGAGAGTGCGAAGGGGTCAGTCGCGAGTAATCTCGGCGACGGCTTTCCTGGCGCACTCGTCGTCCACCAGGGTCTTGCCGGCACTGGCGGCGGCGATGAGGGCGGCGATGGCTGCGTTATTGAGCGCGCGCGGCAGGCCGAGGCTTGCCTGATGCAGGCGGGCGATGGCATCGTCGGCGAAGAGCGGGTCGGCCCGGCCGACGAGAGCCAGATGGTGGCGGAGATACTGGACGGATTCGCCGAGGTCCATGGCGGTGAGCTGGTAGCGCATGGCGATCCGCTGATCGAGTGCGGCGAAGACGCCCAGGCGGAGCTGGCGATTCAGGGTTGGCTGGCCAACCAGGAGCAGGGCCAGGGGGCTTTGCGAGTCCATCTCGGCATTGGTCAAGAGGCGAAGCTCTTCGAGCTGTTCAGGAGTGAGCAGGTGGGCTTCGTCCACGACGAGGACCACCCTGCGGCGGCGTTCTTGCTCCTCAGCAGCAAGGAGGCCCTGGGCCTGAGCCATCAACTCGGCCCGGAAGCCACGCGGAATCGCGCCGAGGGCGCTGACGATGCTGACGTAGAGCCCGCGGGTGCCGAAAGCCGGGTTGGGCACGTTGTCCAGCGCCATCGTAACCGCAGAATGTGTGACGCATCGTCGTCGGCACCCAAGCGGCTCGGCCCGTCGATCGGTTAGGCAGCGACCACGCGGCGGCGGAGCAGGTCGATCTTGGCCCGGCCGTAGCCCTGCCGCTTGATCAGCTTCAGCCGGTGCACATGGCCCTCCACCAGACCGTTGGACCACTCCAGGGTGAGGGCTGCGTCCACCGCCGCCCGGTCTCGCTGCAGCCCGTTCGCAAAGGACTGGAATGGCGCCAATCCGCTCTCCTGGACGGCCGCGAGCCAGCCGTCCAGCCCCGCCCGGTCCCGCTCGCGCACAAGCTGCTGGAACCGCTCCAGCAGCTCACATCCCTGTGCCAGCTCTGCATCTTCGGCGAGAACACGGTCTTCGTTGACGCTTGACAAGCAAGCCGACCGGCAGCTCACGGAAGACCTCGAGAATCGATCGGCTGATGTGGAGCTTGCGCTCGGCCGGCTGATACGGGTCCGTGGCTGAGCTCATGAACACCCGTACCGCGCCACGATCCTTAATAGAAGCCAGATCGGTGCGTAGCGCTTCAGCCGCATTCGCTTTGGCGTTGAGCCAGTGCCCCCATGGATGGCGAGCGTACAAGCCGATGGGCGACTCCGCCACGTAGCAGTAGATCCCGCACCCGCCGGCGCCCCAGGCACAGCCCATGTATGAGTTGAGGGTGTGCGTGAAGGCGTAGAGGAAACCACTGGCCGGTGTAAGGACGCTTCGGCTGCGGACAAGCCTAGGTGAGGGGACCCTCGGCGATGATAGACGTGAAGGACGGCCAAGGGTGTTAAGCAAGCCGATCACCCTCCAGTCGAGGCAGCAGGTCGCCTCGCCTCAGCGGAACGTAGGCATAGTTTCCAGTCAGCCGCATCGTAGACGTCATGGCGAATACTACGATGTCGCTGACATCGAAGCGTCGGAGGTGCGCCAGCAACGCACGCGGGCGGAGGTCCGCATCCTCGATCACCAGGTAATCAACGCGGTGCATCATCTCGCCGAGCACACTCGTTCCCCTGGTCGTAACCAGCGTGGCCGGATCAAAAACCCGAACTGGGAGCGACACAGAGCCTTCGAGGCCGGGCGCTTGACCCTCTGAGGTCGACGCGAGCGCGGCGAAATAGTCTGACAGGGCCGGCTGGGCGAACACGTGCCCGTCCGCGACCTGGAAGCGAAGCGGAGAGACCATGAGCTCCTCAGGTCCGCGACCACGCGGAGCCAGACAGGCCAGAGGCGAACGGTCTTCGGGACTGAACCACTCAGTGGCCGCCGGAGGCCCGGCAGGTCGCCTCGACGGAACGACTGAACGACGAACTGGCTGGCCATGTCGAAGACCTTGCACGCGAGTCCGAAGCGAAGGCCGCGCCGAGACGGGAAAACGGTCTGCCTGCTGCTACCTGCCAGCCACGCCCGATAGTCCAGCGCGATGTGCGTAATTGCGTCGATGCGCCGTGCCAACTCGGGTTCGGAGAGGATCGGCGAGGTGGTCGTCCGGCAGATGTCAACAACCAGAGCGAGGCGGAATCGGGGATCGAAGCCGGCTTGGCCTGACCAATCGGCGACGGATGCGCACAGCGAACCGGCCAGGGCGCCGGTGCCCCCGCCGATATCGACGAAACCAAACCACGCCTGACCGCTTCCGAAGTTCTCCCTCTCGAGAAGCGGTTGAACGATGAATTCCCACAGCCGACGGGCACGATCCGCCACGAACGGATCGATTCCGCACCCAGTGCGCTCGCCACCACAGTCCTAACGGACTTCAGCCGGCGGCGGGCCGCGCAGGGAGAATGACTTCTTCGCGAATCGTCACGCCGAGCGCTACCGCCTGAATCCGGTCGAGGCTGATCCCTGCGTAGCGAGTAGACTCCCACCGCTGAAGCTGCTGGTCCTTCATCCCGAGACGAGCCGCCAGCTGCTTCTCCGACAGGCCGCTCGCGGTGCGCGCCCGGATCAGCGCTTCCGGTAGATCCTTCAGGGAGTTCAACTCCAGCACGGCCACCCGACCGGCCCGCAGCGCCTCATACTCAGCCAGCTGTGCCCGCAGCTCTTGAGCTTGGGCGGGGTTTGCTCTCCGATGAGCACTTCCCGGTGGACGGGACGCTGATCGAGGCAGCGGCCAGTCTGAAGAGCTTCACGCCACGCGATGGGAAGCCGTCCAAGAGCACCGATGATGACCCAGGCAATCCATCGGTGGACTTCCACGGCAAGAAGCGCTCGACCGCCACCCACCGGAGCACGACGAATCCGGAAGCCCGCCTCCTGCGCAAGGGCCGGGGGAAAGTAGCGAAGCTGGTGTTCATGGCTCACGCCCTGATGGGGAACCGCAATGGGATCCTGGTCGATCTCCTGGTCTCGGAGGCCACCGGCACGGCGGAGCGGGATGCGGTCCCGGAGTTGCTGGACCGCGCCAAGAAATGGCGGCTTCGCCCCAAGATCCTGGCCACCGACAAGGACTACAACACGCGTGATTGTGTGAAAGACCTGCGCAAGCGCAAGGTCACCCCCCACGGGGCCCAGAACACCAGCGGTCGGCGAAGCGCCATCGACGGAAGGACCACTCGCCATGATGGTTATCGGATCAGCCAGCGCATTCACAAGCGGGTCGAGGAGATCTTCGGTTGGATGAAGACCATCGGCGGGTTCCGTCGCACCCGCTACCGGGGTTCGGACCGAACCGGGCTGTTGGGCCGTCTGGTCGCAACCGCCTACAACCTGGTCCGCATTACTCGCCGTTCTGCCGGCGAGCGTCTCGGAGGTTCACTCGCTCGGATTCGTCGCTATCTCGTTTGACGGACAAGCAAGTCAGTCCGACTATCCAAGGTCCAGTGGACCTATTCGGCTGGAGGAGTGTGTTGATACGCTTACACACGAAAGTGGCAAAACTGTCCTTCGCCTGGCGGTATGGCCCGATCGCCCGCCGGTCGCTGGAATGTATCTGTTCAGCTCGCAGCCCATGCGTCCCGGCGTCGCGGTGCCGATGCAGAACTTAAGCGGCTATCGGCGAGTTGGCAAGTCCAACCGCCAGAGCCCTGACCCGATGCTGCTCAGAGCGCCTCAGCCAACGGACCCCGTCATTATGGTTGCTCTCACCGGAAGTCTGGTCGACCGGAGGGAGATCTCCTTTGTTACTTGGATGCCGAGTCTGTCGGGCGGCTTCGCTGTGGACATTCAAGCGCGCGTAGAACCTGGTAACGCAGCGCCCGTCCGGGTCGCCACCGACTTTCCCGCGTCTGATGGAACCAGTAGAGTGGTCCGACAAATAGTGCCGCCACCAGTATCGCCGGGTGAATGCTTCGCACTGGTCGTCACCTACGCTGACGAGGTTGGGTGTCAATGGGAGTCGAGGCTTCAGATCACAGTCGGCGAAAACGGTCAAGCGGTACCCGGTGCCCTGAGGAGGCGGATTGCGCTGTTACCGGCCACGACGCGGATGCCCTAGACTTGATCACCATGCTCATCTTCGGCAGACCCGTCGTCGTCGGGCACATCGTCGTCGGGCACGTTGGCCGCGACCAACTGATCCACGCCCTGGTACCGAAGAGCGCCGCCTGAGGGGAGCGTCGACCGTGGGGAAGCTCAAAGCAGCCCTGTACGATCTGCTTATGCGACCGGCCGGCGCGAAGCTTGACCTGATGCGCCGGGAAGTCGTTTCCATCGCCTCCGGTCGGGTACTCGAACTCGGCGTCGGGACGGGTCTCAACCTTCGGTTTTACCAGCCGGGCTCCCACGTCATCGCCATCGATCCGGACATCGCCATGCTGGATCGCGCGCGCTCTCGTGCCGACGCCTCGCCAGCTCGCGTGCACCTCCTGGTTGGCGCCGGTGAGTCATTGCCCTTTCGCGACGAGACCTTCGACGAAGCGGTCGCCACGCTCGTCTTCTGCACGGTACCCTCGCCGGCCAGGAGCCTCGCCGAGATACGGCGCGTACTCAAGCCGGGTGGACGGATGCGATTCATGGAGCACGTACGCAGTTCCGATCCCCGGTGGGCCCACGTGCAAGATTTCGTGACGCCGGTCTGGCGGGCCATGAACGACGGCTGTTGCCCCAATCGGGACACGGTAACGGCAATCGAGCGCGCAGGCTTCGTCGTCGAGGGCCTCCAGCGCTACGCCTTCGGTCCATATCCGGTTCGTCCACAGGTGCGCGGGGTCGCCTGCCGCGTGGGCTAACGAGGTTTCGCGCCGCCAGCCGCCCTGTGCGTAGGCCACCCGACAGCGAGATGCGTCCGCAAGATGGACATCCCCGGTCCGATTATGGGCAGCCAGCGGTAGTCGTCGATCCCCGTTCCGCCTGAACGGCACGCGATCTTGACCCTTGGATGACGTCGGACCATACTCGGCCCACATTCGCACGAGACAGAATGGAGGGCCGAAGGGTGTCACCTCGCTGGCGCTTGCTTTGCTCGTTTGTCCCCAGCCGCGTTCGAGCATGCGGCCCGCTCCTCGTGCTTTTCCTGGTGGCGGCCGGCTGCCAGAGCGGCCCGCCGGCGCGCGCGACCGCGCCGGCGGCGGCCCAGCCAGCCGCTACGCCGAAGAAGGTCACCGCCGTGATTCGCGGCACGCCCAAGGTGCTGAGCGTAGCCATCGATTCCGCCGGCGCCGGCCAGACCAAGGGCCTCTCCGAGATCGAGCAGCTCGTCAACAACGGCCTGGCTGCCGTGGACAACACGGGCGAGCTCCAGCCACGCCTGGCGGAAGCGGTCCCTACGACGGAGAACGGCCTCTGGAAGGTGCTGCCGGACGGCCGAATGGAGACGACCTGGAACCTGCGGCAGAACGCGGCCTGGCAAGACGGATCTCCCCTGACCGCCGCCGATTTGATCTTCACCGCCGCCGTCGCCCGGGACAAGAGCCTCGCCATCGTGTCCGATCCCGCCTTCGACGCGATCGAAGCGCTGGACGCGCCGGATCCCCGGACCCTGGTGGTGACCTGGAGCAAGCCGTTCATCGACGCGGACCGATTGTTCACCAACACGGACTCGACAACGATCATGCCGATGCCCCAGCACCTCCTCGGCCAGGCCTACGCCGGAGACCACGATACGTTTCTCGACCTGTCCTACTGGAATCGGGACTTCGTGGGCGCGGGACCGTTCAAGCTCTCAGCCTGGGTGCCGGACAGCCACCTCATCCTCATCGCGAACGACCTTTACGTCCTCGGCCGCCCGAAGATCGACGAAATCGACGTGAAGTTCATCGACGACGCCAGCGTCACCGTGGCGAATATCCTGGCCGGCGCGGTGGACCTCACGCTCCGCGCCGGTCTCTCGTTCGAGCAGGGCCAGCAGCTCACCAGCGAGTGGCAAGAAGGCCGAGTGGAGCGCTCATTTTCCGCCCTGCCTACCCTATTCCCCCAATTCATCAATCCCGTCCCGGCCGCGGTCGCCGACGTACGCTTCCGTCGCGCGGTGACCATGGCCATGGACCGGCGGCAGCTCTCCCAAACGTTCGGCGGCGGCGGCCCTGTCGCGGACAGCCCCTATCCGCCCGGCACATCCGAGTACCGGGCGGTGGAGCAGAGCATCGTCAGATATGGCTTCGACCCGCGCTCCGCCCTTCAACTCCTCGACACCCTCGGCTACACGAGAGGCTCCGACGGCTCCGTCCGCGACGGTAGCCAGCAGGAGCTCTCAGTCGAGATTCAGACCACGATCGACGATCTCCGCCAGAAGCTGGTCCTGGCCATCCGCGACTACTGGCAGAAGGTCGGCGTCGGCGTCGACCCGGTGATCGTTCCGCGGCAGGCATCCAAGGACCGGGAGCTGCGGGCCACGTTCTCGGGCTTCGACTTCACCGTGTCACCCAGCGTGCCGACCCGATTCGAGAGCTCGTCGATTCCCCTTCCCAAGAACGGGTTCAGGGGCAACAACCGCTCGCGCTACAGCAATCCAGACCTGGACACGTTGATCGCCAAGTACTTCGTCACCATCCCCAAGCAAGAGCGGCTGAACATCCTGGGCGAGATGGTGCATATCCAGACCGATCAGCTCGTCACCATCGGCATCTTCTTCGTCGCCGAGCCAGCGGCAGTCAGCAATCGGCTACGGAATTACCACCCGCCCACCCAGCGGGACGGTACCCTGAGCTGGAACGCCCAGGAATGGGACCTCACGTAGATGGATCGCCAGCCCGCGGAGAGCTGCGTAGGCTGTCCCGACGCTAAGCCGCTGGCCGGGATCCTCCGCTGTCGCTCACGGCGCCGAAGGGGAGCTCGTCGGAGCAGCCACTTGGCGGGCGGCGCTGATGTCCAGCAGCACCCCGTCCGGGTCGGACAGGCGGGACTCGCCGAAGCGGCAGGTCGCCAACAGCTTCATCCGCGCCTCGCCCTCGGCGCCCGCCTTCGTCGGTCTGGGCGCAATTGCCGGATTCATTTCCGTCAAGCGTCGGGTGTCTGACTCGAAGGCTTCGACGCTCTCGACCTCGAATCCCAGATGGTCGAGGGCCGGCCGTTCGATGCCGGTGCCCGCGTAGCTGCTGATCCGCCACGGGGCGATCACCAGCGTCACCGTACCGTCGGTGAGGTACACATTGGGATCGCCGGCGTCCTTCGCCCCCACGCGGAACCCGAACACGTCCTGGTAGAACCGGGCAACGACCGGCGCATTGATCGTTCGGAGGAACAGATGTGAGATGTGGCGTGGGTTCCGACGGTCGTCCGCCAAATCCAGGTAGACGCCCTTGCGGTTCTCCTTGCTGACCGGTGACAGGTCAAACACGTTTCCGGCCGGGTCGTGCATGCTGACCCCAGCGAAGCTGCGGCTGCTCGGCCGCTGGAGCAGCTCGATGTCCGGGTAATCGTCCCGCACTTTCGCACGAATCTCCTCGATGTCGTCCACCTCGATTCCGAAGTGGTCGAACCCGGCCTGGCGCCCCGGCGATCGGCCATTCACGTTCATCCCGATGTAGCCGTCGGACAGGTGCGCCGCGCCGCCTTGGTTGTGATAGGTCATCCCGAACAGCGCCGCGTAGAACTCGCCGAGCCGGCTCACCTCGCTGCTCACAATCGCCACGTGCTTGATCCGTGCAGGCATCGCTTCCCCTCCATCATCAAGCCATCGAAGTCAATATAATCACGCAACTCCCCGTCCGGGATCACCGGACGTGCCGCTGCGCATGATACCGGCATCACCCACACCGCTCACTGCCCCGAGGAGGATCGCATGCCGTTCAACAACCGCGACGAAGAGGATCTGGTCCGCGTCGGACCGGGCACCCCGTCCGGCGAAGTCTTCCGCCGGTACTGGCTGCCCGTCGAATGCTCCGCAAACCTCGGCGGCGGAGGCGGCGGCAACGTCTACCGGGGCGCCAACAACCCATTGAAGCTCACGGTGCTGGGCGAGCACCTGGTCCTCTTTCGCGATGGGCACGGCAAGCCGGGGTTACTGGCCGAGCACTGCTCGCACCGGGGCACGTCCCTGTCCTACGGGTGCGTCGAGGCCGAGGGCATCCGCTGCCTGTACCACGGTTGGCTCTACGATACCGAGGGCCACTGCCTGGAGACCCCGGCCGAGCCACCGGATAGCAGTTTCAAGCTCACCGTCCGTCAGACCGCCTACCCGTGTGTCGAGGTGGCGGGGCTCATCTTCGCGTACATGGGCCCACCGGATAAGCAGCCCAATTTCCCGCGCTACCATCAGCTCTTCGCGGAACATGGGGTGCGGGTCGTGGGCAATGGCGGCTACATCGAGCAGTGCAATGTTTTCCAGGCCATGCACGACAACAACCTCGATCCCTGGCATGGCGAGATCGCGCACGGTTGGTACCGTGGCGGCCCACGGCCCGTGACGATGCATCACGGCCGCGACGGGGAGCCCGCGACGCCCCTCAAGTTCGAGCGCACTCCCTGGGGGACCCGTATGGTCATGGTAAAGAGCACCAAGACGCCCGGCCGGTACTGGTACCACGAGACGCATACGGTCTGGCCCACCCAGCGCTGCAATTTCACCGACGCCCGCTCCATGAAGTGGGCCGTGCCGGTGGACGACTACCGCACGCGTTGGTTCACGGTCGACTTCTTCCCTCTGGACCCGAACGGCAACCCGCCGCCCGAGGCGTTGGCGGCGCAGAACCAGCGGTTCAATATCGGTCACGTCGAGAATCTTCCCCTCGACTGGGCCCAGCAGGTCGGCGCGTGGTGGAACCTCGGCCATCCGTGGCGGCAGGGCAACCTCTGGGAAGACGAGGTCGCCCAGCAGACCCAGGGTCCGGAGGAGCGGCACTTCCTCCCCGACTGGGAGAAATGGCGACTGGCTACCAGCGACCGGGGGCTCCTCCTGAACCGCGAGGTCTGGCGTGAGCAGGTCGAGCGCGTGCGCCAGGGCCTGGACCCCATCGGGGTGACCCGCGGCCAGGAGACCGATGAGCTTATCCGGATCACTTCGGACGACAAGCACGGGCTGACCTGGGAGGAGGGGATGCGCCTCTTCAACCTCTCAGTAGAGGAGCGCATGGCCATGGTCGGCGCCGGCGCCGTGGCCGGGCGGGTCTGATCGGGGACGGTGGGGGTGACCCGATGACGACGCGATCCGCCGCCGCGCGGTCAGTCCCCCTCTGCGTGCTCGCCGCTCTCACCATCCTGGCAGGGGCATGTCGTCCCGCCTCGCCATCCTCGGCGGGCAGCGCGCCCGCGCCGGGCGGGGACCAGCCGGCGCCAGGTGGATCGCGCACCCTGACCATCGCGGTCCGGGATGAGCCGACCGATTTCGGTTCCTTCACGCCCACCAGCGGGATCCGCGGGGCGGGAAACGCGCTCATGATCGCCCACAACGCGCTCACGGTGGTCGACGAGCACGACGCGATCCTGCCGCGGCTCGCGACCGAGCTGCCGTCGGTCGACAACCGGCGATGGCGCGTGAATCCTGATGGGTCGATGGACGTCACGTGGACCATCCACCCCGACATCCGATGGCAGGATGGCGCCGCCTTCACCAGCGCGGATCTGCTGTTCTCGTTCGGGGTCTACAAGGATCCAGAGATCGTGAACAAGCGAGGGCTCGGCGTCCCGCTCATGGAGTCCGCCACCGCTCCGGACCCACGCACCTTCGTCGTGCATTGGGCGCAAACGTATGCGAGCGCCAATACCGGCGATGAAGTCCTGCCGATGCCACAGCATCTCCTGGAGGACGCCTACCACGGCGATAAAGAGGCGTTCGTCAACAGCCGGTACTTCACCACCGAGTTCGTCGGGCTCGGCCCCTACCGGTTGACGCGGTGGGATTCCGGATCGTCGATGGAGTTCGCGCGGTTCACGGACTATTTCGCCGGTCGGCCGCCCCTCGACCGCGTGATCCTGAAGTTCATCCCAGATCCCAACACCATGCTGGCGAATATCCTATCGGGCGAGGTGGACGTGGTGCTGCCGCCCAGCGTGGACATTGACACCCTATTCGAGATCCAGCGGCGCTGGCAGGGCAGCGGAAACGTGGCCCGCGCGGACCCGACCGGGCGGTTTCGTCTGATGGACCCGCAGCACCGCACGGAGTACGCCAGGCCGCACCTCTTCGGCACGACGAACAGCACAGTCCGCCAGGCCCTGTACACGGCAGTGGACCGGAAAACGATCGCCGAGGTGTTGACGCAAGGCATTGCGCCGATCGCGGATAGCTGGATCCCACCGGATCACGCGCTTCGGAAGGATGTTGAGTCCGCCATCCCCCAGTTCCCATACGATCCGGCTCGAGCCCGGCAGCTTCTGGAGGAAGTGGGCTGGGTACCAGGCCCGGATGGGGTGCTCGTCCATAGCCAGACGGGTGAGCCATTCGACCTCGTCCTGCGCCTGGCCCTCGCCCAGGGGGCCAGCGCGGGCAAGGAACGCGAGGCGAACATCATCCGGGACAACTGGCAGGAGATCGGGGTGCGCGTCCAGATCGACACCATCCCCTCGGCGCGCATCGGCGACCGCCAGTACGAGGCCACGGTGCCGGGCCTGTCGCTGACCGGGAACCTGACCCCCGAGCGGTGGTACACCGAGCGGACGTATTCCAAGATCATCGCATCGGACGCAAATCGGTGGACCGGCGGGAACAAGAGCGGGTACAGCAACCCGAAAGTCGATGCGATCCTGGAAGGGCTGCAGGCCGCGATCGATCCGAGCGAGCGGATCGCCCTGCATCGCCAGCTCCTCCGCGAGCAGATGGGGGACGTCGCGCTCATGCCACTGTACTGGGAGTTCGCCCCGATCTTCCTGCTCAAGGGCGTCAACGCGGACGTGGTCGGGGTGAGGAGCGGCTATCGCTTCGCGGAGTGGACGCGAGCGGCCGAGTAGGGTAACGGCGTTCTCCACCGACAGCGTGTCGCGTCCTCATGTCCCGCCATTACGCGCCCCCGTTCGCCCTAAAGGGCTCGCGGGTCGCCCGACGCCCCGGGTTCCACGATTACATTTGTGGGCGTCGGTAATGCTCTCGGCCACCGGCGCTGTGTAGGACGCGCAGCGGCGGGTGATCCGGAAAGGCGGGGCCAACGTCTTGTTCGGTAACGAGGCGTAGCACCCCGCGTTCGGGCGCTGCGAGCGGGCCCCCTTCGCGCACGGATCCTGGATGCGCAGCGATGGCCAGTCGGGTGCAACACATCGCGTGCCTAGATGGGGTCACCCGTATCGAGCCAGCGGGGTTGTGCAACAACGGCCGAGGAGGGAACTGTGTCGCGTTGGATGATCGCCGGACTCGGAAGCATGGTGGCAGCCGGAGTGATCGGCGTGGGGCTCGCTTGGCGCGCGAACGTTGCGAACGCGGCCACAACGTCCGTCAGCACCGATAACTACTTCTTCAGCCCGTCGTCGCTGACCGTCAACGTGGGTGACACCGTAACCTGGACGAACCCCACAGGAATTCAACACACGAGCACGAGCGACACGGGCGTGTGGTCCTCGCCCGTCCTGAACCCGGGCGGAGTCTTCTCGTTCACGTTCATGAACCCGGGCGTGTTCTCTTACCACTGCACCTTCCATAGCGGCTTCGGCATGGTGGGCACAATCACGGTCCTGGAAGCGGCAACCCCTACGACCTCCGTGCCGTCCACGCCAACACCAACCGCAGGACCGTCCGGATCGGTCGGCGGGCGCGGGTTCACGTTGGGGCTTGGGTCTATCGACATGAGCTGGATCGGTGGAACCCTACAGGCTGGGTACATCGTGGGCAAGCTTTCCCTCACCAGCGGGCTGACCATCCTCCCGTCGTCGGGCCCCCTTCCTGCGTCGGCCGTGTCGTTCAGCGATACATCGCCGTTGACCGATCCCGCATACTGCTACGCCGTGCTCCCACTCGGCGCCAGCGGGCTCCTCGGACAGTCAGACCTGCTGTGCGTCCTGCCGAACACCGCCGCCGGCGCCGGTGCGGCGACCAATTTCAGCATCCAGCTCAATCAGTCGAGCACGGCGACCCTTCGCTGGGTGCCACCCAGCAACGCGGCCCAATTCTTCCTGGCAGCAATCCCGCTCAACGGCGCGCCGGTTCGAACGATATCGCTCTCATCGTTCCAGACGACCACGACGGATAGCACGTTGGGCGTGCCTACGTGCTATGTGCTCGTGAGCCTCAGCGCCGCCGGGGCCTCGGCGAATCCACCGATACTTTGCGGGGTCCCGGGGTTCTCAAACCTCGGCGCATGAAAGTGGCGCAACCGCGACCGGACAGTCGATTCGTCCGCGGCGGGGCTCCCCCGAGAAGCCCCATCGCTGGGACGAGTGCCATCGTCCAGTCGAGCACCGGCGACAGCGCGTGTCCCGTTCGACGCCTTCGGGGCTGCGCGCGGGCGCTCATCCGCGCATGCTGGATGGGTGCCTGCGTGACCCTCCTCGCGGCCGCCACGATTCGGGCTCCATCCGCCGCAACGGCCACTGAGGCAAGCCCCGATCTGAACGCCACGCCATCGATACCCGGGGCCGACGACGCCACGCCCGCGTCGTGCACCTCGGCGACGCTGACGCCGTCCCAGACGACAGTATCCACGGACCAGCAGTTCACGTGGACGGCGCAGGGATTTCAGCCCGGGTCGTTGGTACAGGTCTCCAGCGCGCAACCGGGCACAGGCAATCCGCGTTCGACGTCGGCCACGTTTCCCTTGCTCGATGCCCTCTTGCCGGTGAATGAAGTCTGCTCGGTGTCCGGACGAACGCAGCCCGTCGCGACCGAGAGTGGGGCCAGCGTTCTCATCGTATCGGGGAAAGCGTTTCCATCCGGCATGCCGCTCACGGTTGTCGCCAATCTTTGGGTCAACAGTCATGCGGGAGAGCCTGCTTCGGCCGTGCCATTCGCGCCATCAGATCTGGTCGCGGTTCCGGAGGGCCGCGGCTCGATTGGCCTGAGCTGGACCGACAATTCCGATAACGAGGATGGGTTCCGGATCTCCTACACGAGGCGAGACCTGTCGGGCCCGCCCACGGTCGTTACATCCCCACGAAACGCGACGTCCCTCGTCCTCGGCGGGCTCACTCCCGGCGTTGGCTACTGCTTCAAGGTTTCCGCCGTGAACGCCGCAGGGACCTCGAATGGATCGGGCACTGTGTGCGCTGAGACGCCCAGTGGCTCCCAGCCACCAGTCGCCCAGGGGCCGGCCACGCCGGTCACCGGGGCGCCATCGCCTACCCGAGCGGCCGTGATCATTGTGGATTTTGCGTTTCGGCCGCCCAGCACCGACGTGCACGTCGGTGACACGATGGTTTGGACGAATAACGGGCCTTCAGTCCACACCGCAACGAGCGACGCAGGCTTGTGGGACACCGGACGGCTGCCCGCGGGACAATCCGGGTCGTTCACCTTCACGTCCGCGGGCATCTTTGGATATCACTGCACGGTTCACCCCGGAATGCGGGGGTCAGTAACGGTGACGAGCTGAACGCGGCTCGAGGACCGGCTCCTCCGGGCGCTCCGCGCGGGATTCCTGCCCGCTTGTTTTAAAAAGCAACGACGAGGCGTCCTCTCACCCCGCCGGCCTCCAGTTTCCTATGCGCCTCGGCGACACGGTCTGGTGGAAACGTCTCCGCCACCCGCAGGGTTATTCTCCCCTGTTCCACCAGATCGACGAGACGGCTGAGCGCTGCGTGATTCTCCGCATAGTCGGCTACCGCCACCCGATGGATCGTGATCCCCCGCTCCGTCCCGCCGTCGAATGCCCTCACCGCGGCCAGACCTCCACTATCTCGAATCGCGGGAAGGATCGGCGACCCGATGACCGCCGCGTCCACGACTCCGTCGACTCCTTCCGGGTGAATGGCTCGGATACGCTCCGCCAAGTCGGGCCCACGAGGAACGGCCGCTTCCGCTCCGAAGCTTTTGACGAGCGGCTCATCGCTCGACGCCGCGACCGCGATCACCCGTAGCCCGTCAGCCACCCCGAGCTGCACGGCGTAGCCACCAACGGCCCCGGCGGCACCGGTGACTGCGAGCACATCCCCGGGTTTCAGAGCCAGGAGGTCGAGCGCCAAACGCGCCGTCAGGCCATTCATCGGTAGGGTTGCTGCCTTTTCCAACGTCACATCCGCCGGCACGCGAGCGACAGACGCGGAAGGCACCACAACGGACTCCGCCATGGCCCCGCCTTCGGGGCGTCTTGGGATGACGATTGCCAAGACCCGGTCGCCCGGCTGCCAGGTGCTGCCTGGCCCAACCATCTCCACGACGCCAGCCAGCTCCATGCCAGGAATGTACGGCGGGTCGATTCCAGTCACCTGCGCCGCCTGTCGGCCGGAGCGGAAACTGAGATCCGTGGGATTCACGGTGGCCGCGGCAACCCGCACGCGGACCTGATTCGGGCCGGGTGCCCGCTCGGGTAGCTCTGACACCTGGAGAACCTCGGGGCCGCCGAAGCGGGCGAAGGTCACAGCGCGCATGGTAGGCCCTCCTCACGCGAGAAGATTCTCAGCCGACTGGGCGCCGGCTCTCTGGCCCGTTCATTATGGACAACGTTGCAGGAATCGGAGATCATTTCACAGAGAGCACGACGCATCTATCACAAAGTCGTTTATCGACAATCGCAGCTTCTCCCAAGCGCGTAAACAGAACGTTACATGGGGAATCGTGCTTACATGGGCGTTACAATCGCCATTTAGCGGAACTCAAGCGGCAAACGCGCACACATGGAGGTGACCCAGGTGCAGGTCTTGTCGATTAGACGAATTGTAGCCGTCCTACTCGCGCTTCTCGTGGCCACGCCCTTTGGGTACGGCGTTCTTCCCTCGCCGGCGGCGGCGGGAACCACGACCTGGCAAGACGTCGCTGGGGCCGAGCGCGGCGACGAAGGAATCGAGGCGCTCGCGTACCTTCCAACCGAGTTCGTCATACACGACGGCGACAGCATCACCTGGACCTTTCCAACCGGTGAACCCCACACCGTGACACTCGTCTATCCGTTCGGAACATCTAACCTAACACACGAAAAGTGCAACGGCACAGACTCCAATACCGGCGCATGCACCTGGGACGGATCGAGCGGAGTGAACTCCGGCCGCATTCAGGACGGCGGAACGTTCACCGTCACCTTTGGCCCCGCGGTTAGTCCTGGCGACTATGTTTTCCAATGCCTGTTCCACAAAAGCATGACCGGTACCGTTCACGTGCAAGCCGCCAATACGTCGTACCCGCACGACCAGCAGTTCTACACACAGCAAGGCCAGCAGCAAGCCCGTCAGCTCATTCAGGAAGCGAACCAGCTTGCGGCCGAGGAGCGGCAGGCCACCGTTGCGGGTCACAGCGGCGATGCCGTTACCATCGGCGACGGGTTTGCCACCAGTACGTCGACGTCGAATCCGAGCGGCACGCTGCAAAGTGTGATGATCGCACGGTTTCTCCAGCCGACCACCACGGTGCACGTTGGGGATACGGTTACGTTCACCGCGAACGATGCCAACACCCCGCACACGGTGACACTGGGCGTTGAGCCGGGCAATCCGCAGGCGACCGTTGGTTTGACGGTCGTGGGTACACCCAGCCCGCCCGTTGCTGGCGCGGCCACCCCGAGCAGTCCCTATCCGCAACTGGGCGTTGGACCAACCATTAGCTCGGGATTTCTCGGGGACAGCGTGCCAATTTGGCACGGTTCGAGCTTCAAGCTCACGTTCACGCAGGCAGGCACGTACCGGTACTACTGCGCGCTCCACGACGATCTCGGGATGGTCGGCACCGTGAATGTGATCCCGAAGGGGCATCAATCCTAGCGCCGTCATCTGCCCCGCTCCTCGATCATTGGTAGTCGGATGGCGTCCAGGTGATCAGCACATCCCGGCTGGGTGGTAGCCAGCGCGGGACGATGCCGGCTGGGGTCTCAGCAAACAGGTCCTCGAACCGCGACTCGAGCAAGTGACGCAGGCGATCGGTCAGCTCCTGCCCCAGCGGCCACGAGGCCCACTGTTCCACGCCAAACCGTCCGATTGCCGCGGTCACCGCCTGCTCGCGGGTGGCTCCCGCCAGATCGGTCGTTCTCCTGCCGCGCGGCAGCACTCGGATCTCCGGGAGCCGCCCCTGCTCCCAAAGGACGTTCGCCATCTCGGGAAGCGACGGTACGATCTCCTCCGCTTCGCCGTAGAGCAGCGCAAACAGCTCCCGATGCCAGCCGGGTGGCGGTGGATCACTCCCAACGATCAGCAGTACCCGCTCCGGTCCGACCCGCTCCACTTGTTCGAGAAAGGGCCAGATCTCCCGAATGAAATACGTGACGTGGCTCACGAGCGCCACCGTCCCCACCGGCGGGTCGCGCGCTGGCCACACGCTCTCGATGAAACGCGCATTTTCCACGCCACCCTTCGCCGCATTGGCGCGGAAGGCTGCTCCCATCCCGGGCGATGGGTCGATGTTGATCACCTCCCGGCATCGCGAGGCGAGCGGGAGCGACATCCGCCCGGCGCCGCCACCGACGTCGATCAGCACGTCCTCCGGCCCGACGTACGAGGCAAGAACCTGAAGGTTCTCGTCCAGCGGGCCACGGGGATCGACCAACATGAGCGGATGCGTCGGCGGGAGTGAGCCGAAGAGATCGCCCGGCGGCTGGGGACCACGCAGTCGGGTGCGCTGGGCCAGAACCGCGTCCACGCGGCGAGCGTAATGCTCGATGGCCGAGTCGCGCAATGTGGCGGACAAAGCGACCTCCTCTCCGAAGCGCGGGACCTATCGCGGCTCAGCGCCCCGCGCGTTCAGTCCTGTCGGATCTCCCACTGCTCGATGTTGCAGGTCACCCGACCCGTTGTCCGGGGTGTGGGTGCGTTCGTCACGTTCTTCACGTTGGATTGGCGTAGTCCGGCCGCAGCTGCGTGTGAGCCGCCGTGAACGATGCGACCGTGAACCTGGCCGTGCCCTGGTGAGAGCTGCCCCATTCCTGCTGCAACTGGAGCATCTGGGCGAACGTGATCGTGTCCAGAGCGACGTCCGTGGCGCCGGACAGAAGGTTGGCGACGTCGGCGCTTATCGATACTCCCATTCATGGATGTTCCAGTCGGCGGAGCCGTTCGGGTCGGTGATTCGCGGCCCCGTGACGCCATTCGCGACCGCCTGCGCATTGAGCTTCCAATACAGATTGATGTTGACGCAGTCGTCGGTCAGGATCTTGACCATCTGAATTACGGCTTGCGTTCGCTCGTCCCGATCGAGGCTGGTCTCCCACACATCGACGAGCCGGTCGAAAGCTGGCGTGCCGGACCAGCCGCCGCGGTTGCCCCCGAACCAGCGATTGTCCGCGGAGGGCACGCGATCGCTGCGGTAGTCGGTCAGCGAGCCCTCGCCCACCGGAACGCTGGGCGTCGAGAGCCCCGGGAAGCTGTTCCGCCATTCGTTGTCCGCCGCCTGGGCCGGGGACCAATCCACTTCACGGATGTCGAACCCCAAGGTGCGCCAGGTGGCCGCGTTGATGTGCATCTCGTTATCGCTATCCGGCGAAGCGATGACGTTCAGCTCGAATCCCATCCGTCCGAACCGTGGATCCGGGCTGACCCAGACGCCGTCGGCGCCCTTGGCGAACCCCGCCTCGGTCATGAGCTGCTCGGTCTTTTTCGGGTCGTAGGGATAGTGCGCCGCCGCCTGGTCGAGCTGCTTGTAGTACGACGCGGTCGTGGGAATCGGCCCGACCGCGGGGGTGGTGCGCCCACCCTGAACGGCCTCATTCAGAGAGTCGAAGTCGACCCCGTAGTGCAGCGCCTGCCGCACCCGCAAGTCACCAAATGCGAGCGTGCTGGCGAACTCGGGCCGACGCTGGAACTGGATGATGCGCACGAGATTCGGCGAATTGAGAATCTTGCCCTGGTCGCCCCATTGGGCTCGGAGGGTTTCTCCATCGTTGAACCGAATCGAATCACCGCTGGTGAGCTGGGCCTCACCCGCCAGGATGTTCGCCACCACCGTGTTGGGGTCGGGGATGAACAGCTCACGGATCCGGGGGATCTTTGGCTTGCCCAGAATGTGCCCGGCAAACGCGCTGGCCTCGAAAAAGGCGCCCGTCTCCCAGCGATCCAGCTTGTACGGCCCAGCGCCCACGTACCCGCTCACCCAGAAGGGGTTCGCCATGAAGGCCTCCGCATCCTCCGTCTGGAGGGCCTGGCCGAGGAGGTGGCGGGGAAGCGGCGGGAACGCCCCCGGAATCGTGCCACCAGTGCCCGCTTGAAGCTCGTTCGCATACGGGAACGTTCGCTTCCACTCGATCGCAACCGTTTCGGGGTCCGGCGCGGTTACCCCATCCATGAGGCTGATCGGTGGCCCGCCGCCCGCGCCCAGAGCAGGCGTGCTGAACACTTCGAACGAGAAGACGAAATCATCCGCCGTGAGAGGCTGCCCGTCGTGCCAGGTGATGCCGGGCTTCAGATGATAGGTCGTCTGCATCCGACCGTCGGGCGAGACGCGCCAGGAGTCTGAATTGAGCTGGGGAACGCTTTGAGCCAGATAAGGCACCGGGCCGCCATTTTCGTTCGGAATGGTGAGCCCCGCGTTGAAGATCCGTGCAGACAAGTCGGCAGTGAGGCCGAGCGGACGGAACGGCTTGGGATTGAGGCTCGGTGGCTCGGCCCGGGTGGCGACCACGAGGGTCTTACTCGGCGCAGCCTCCTGGCCCGTCCGGCTGGAGGACCGAGGGGTGCTCGCGGTTCCCGCGCAGGCCGCACAAATGAGTCCGAAAAGTGCTCCGATCGCTATCGATCGCATCGAGCGCACCGCTTGTCCTCCTCGCCGTCTCGGGCGAACACCCGCGGTGCGCGCCCTGCAGATCGCCTACGCCGGCACTCGCTCAGCTAACGGGAAGCACGTCCGGGCGTTCTGGTACAGGATCTTCTCATTCGCTTCACGGGACAGGTCCTTGTGCTCCCACAAGCCTCCTCCGGCCACTTCACACTTCAATGGAAGCACGCCTACGGCCCGGACGGGTTCGAGCGCGTATTGTATTCCTTTGGCGAAATGATTGTTGGCGGCGCGGCACACGGCGACGGCGTACTCCTTCTCTCGGAGCTTGCTGATGTTCCCGGAGCCAGTGGGGAAAAGGACCGCGTGCTCCACGTTGCACTCGTCCATCACGGCGAGCCAAAACTCCCCCTGTTCCGCCGGACCCTGGCCCTTCGGGTACCCGGGATAGCCGGGCAGCTTGCCAAACATGTCAGGGCCCCAGCGCTGGTCTCCTGGCCAGAGCGACGTGGTCCGATCGTTCCATGAAGGATCGAGGTACTTTCGGATGCCGCTTTGACGCTCCAGAATGTGGCCATCGGCATCGATGAACGGCGCGGGCAAGCGCTGGTTCATGGCGGCCCCCCTGAAGAACGGAGTTGACTCAATATACGCCGCGCGCGCGGATTGAGCGATGGAGGGTCGAGGATCGTGCATGAATGGCGGAGTTACCTGAGCCATCTCGAATGTACTGCATGCGGAGCGACGCTCGACGCCGATCGCCCGCAGGGGATCTGCGGTGACTGCGGTGGCGTCTTGTATGCGCGATACGATCTTCCATCGGTCCGCGGGGCCGTCACCCCGGCGGAATTCGCCGAGCGTCGATGCGACATGTGGCGGTACTGGGAGCTCCTCCCGGTGCGATCCCCGAGCAACGTCGTCTCACTCGGTGAGGGGCTGACTCCGCTCTTGCCTGTGCGGCGCGCCGCTGCCGCTGCGCTGGGTCTTGAATCCGGCGCGCTTCTGGTGAAGGAAGAAGGGCGCAATCCGACGGGCAGCTTCAAGGCCCGCGGCCTGTCAGCGGCGATCTCTCGCGCTCGGGAGCTGGGGTGCACCGCCATCGCACTGCCCAGCGCCGGCAACGCCGGCGGCGCCGCGGCGGCCTACGCGGCGGCGGCCGGTCTAGAAGCCCATATCGCCATGCCGCGGGATGTCCCGCTGGCGAACCAGGTCGAAGCCGCCGTCTGTGGAGCAGACGTCATGCTCGTGGACGGGCTCATCGACCACGCCGGCGCCATCGTGCGCGAGCGAGCGAACGCGGCCGGATGGTTCGACGTCTCCACGTTGCGGGAGCCCTACCGTCAAGAAGGCAAGAAGACGCTCGGGATCGAGCTGGCGGAGCAGGGCGGCTGGGGCGAGGATTGTCTCCCGGATGTCGTCATCTTCCCGACGGGCGGTGGGACCGGCGTCGTGGGGATGTGGAAAGCGTTTGACGAGCTGCAAGCGCTGGGGTGGATCGGGCACCGCCGCCCCAAGGTGGTCGTCGTCCAGTCGGCTGGCTGCGCGCCCCTGGTCCGCGCCTTCGAGCAGGGTGCAGCCCACGCGGAGCCCTGGAAAGACGCCGACACGATTGCGGCCGGCATCCGCGTTCCCGCTGCGATCGGTGACTACCTGGTGCTCAGCGCCGTGCGGGAGAGCAATGGCGCGGCCATCGCCGTCACAGACCAGGCGATCCGCGACGCTCAGCGCGAGATGGCTCGACTGACAGGCATCTACAGCGCGCCCGAGGGGGCTGCCACGTGGGCGGCGGCGCAGGCGCTTCGTCGATCGGGGCAGCTCCGGGGCGACGAACGGGTGATCCTGTTCAGTACGGGAATGGGGCTCAAGTACGACCCGCCGAGCTGAATCGCGGCCTATGCTCGGCCGCGAGGAGCGGCGGAGCGAGCTGATCTCTTGCCCACAGCCAGCCGGTGGCTCGCCCCGACGTTGGAGGAGCATCCGACGCCGAGGCCGTAAATGGCCTCACGAAACGCTGGCGGGCGTCGCGACAGCGGCCTCCTCCACGACGGGTGACACGCCCAGCACACGGGCAAGGTTCCCACCGAGGATCTTGGATTTGTCTGCGTCCGTCAGACGCTCGCGATCGAGGATCGAGGTCGTGTAGTTCGGCAGGAACTGGAACTCCGGGTGCGGGAAGTCCGTGCCAATGAAGAAGTTTTCGCTGCCGTACGCCTCGACCATCTGCTCGATGGGCTCCAGGCTCTCGATCGCAGTGAAGCAGTGCCGCTTGATCAGCTCACTCGGCTGCGTACTGGTGCGAGCGCAGGCACGCTCGATGAAGAACGAGCGGTCGCAGCCCAGCATGGCGTAGGTCATCCACCCGGCGCCTGCCTCATAGAAAAGGAAGCGGAGGTTCGGGAACTCGTCGAGCACGCCTCCGAGCGTCAGCGCAGCGCAGGCGACGGCGTAATCGATGCCAAAACCCAGATAGGTGCCGATGTGCAATCGATGGTAGCGCTCGGTCCCGACCATCGGATACGGCGTTGAGTGGTCGATGATCGTCGTGTTCGGGATCGTGCAGCCCTGTGTGGAGTTGTGGACGATGCAGACGAGCCCCAGGTCGTTTACGGCCTCCCAGAATGGGTACAGCGCGTAATCGTCGAGGTTCCTATCCAGGTAGCTGCCGGCGATGCACACCGCGCGGAGGCCGAGGCTCCTGGCTCGCTCCAACTCCTTGATCGAGGCAGGGATATCGTCCCATGGGATCGTCGCCATGCAGATGAATCGGTCGGGGTACTTCCGCTGCAGCGCAGCGCCGGCGTTGTTATAGAGCTGCGCCAACGCGGCGCGCAGCCAGAGCGGCTTCTCGGCCTGCGGCCGTAGCGGGGAGGGCAAAGCGTGCTGGGTGATCAGCACTTGTGTATCGAAGCCGAGGCGGTCCATCTCGCCGATGCGGGCCTCGGGATCCCGCTGTGGGTCTGGGTCCTCCGATCGAGCCCTCGCCCGCTCGCGGCCGGCCGCCACGCGAAAGGCCGTCGGATCCACGAAACGCTGGGCGTCGCGCCAGCGCATGTCGTCGATTTGGCGCAGCTGGCCGCGCGGGAGGAGCGATTTCAGCTCCTCATAGTCAATCGTGTGGGAGAAATGGCTGTCGCCGTCGATCCGTCTCGTTCGAGCTACCGCTGCCATGTCGAACCTCGACCTTTCAGTCGTCTTCCTCTTCGATTCTGCGTCCGAGCATCTCTTCTGCGCGCGTGACGTAGTAGCGCCAGTGGGCCACCATGCCCTCCGTCCCGACGGCTGACCCTCGCTTGCGCCCACCTGCGAGCGGCGGGACGCCCACAGGGCCCAGCGCCCCTTCAGGCGGCTTGGGCGTGCCAATGAGCTACCTTCACGATGTCGCGCGGGCGGGTATAGCGCAGGCCAACCTCGTTCCGCCCGTTTCCTTTGATGAGCATCGTGTCCGTGCCCGCGATGCGATAGCTCCCATGGCCGAGCGCCGCGTGTGTCATGTCATAGGCTCCGAGCACGCATCATGCCTGCGTTAGCTCTTCGGCGATTTGCCGCTCTTGGTAGAACCCCATCGACTCTCCCCTGCTCGCTCTCGATACGGCTTCCCCACGGCCCCGCGGCCGTGGATCCTCATCGGAGCGCGTCACGGACGCCACCAGGAAGGCGAGCCGGGCCGCAACGCGCCCGCAATCCTGGCGGCTCACGCGCTACGGGTCACGCGCTACGGCTCACGCGCTACGGCGCGATGCCCGGATGCTGCGAATTTGGGCCTTTGGCGTCCGGCGTCACCCGCCGGTGCCGACAGGCATTGAAGTCGTCTCACCGACCTTGCGCGCCGTCGCGTCGGACACGAAGCTCGTGACCAGTATCTTCGATAGATCGTAGTCCTTCACCGACGGGTTCTTGGCCGACAATTGAACGATCACGTCGCCGAACTCATCGTCTTGCGGCGCCATGCTTCCCGCGGTTGCCTCCAGGAAGAAATCGAACGTCTTCCCCATCATCGCGTCATCGTCGCTCTTGTAGTAGTCCTTGAGGAGCTTGATGCTGCCCGCGCGGTCGCTGCGCGCGCGGGCGGACCCTTCCATCAAAGAGTCCACGAATCGCTGAACCACGTCTTTGTTCTGGTCGACAAAAGACTTCTGGAGCGTCACCACGTTATTCGCTGCTGGGATCTTCAACGAGGCGATGTCGACGAGAACGTGGAGTCCCTGGGCCTCTTCTTTCAAGCTCCCGGGAGGGCTGTCGAGCCCCGCGTCGATCGATCCACTGAGAAGCGCCGCGGTCCTATTTGCCAGTGACCCGACCGCGATAATCGTCACATCGTTGTCCGGGTCGAGTCCCAGCCGCTTGAGCACCACGCGGGTCGCGATATCGGACGAAGATCCAGCACGGCTAACCCCGACCTTCTTCCCTCGCAGATCGTCCGGGGTCTGGATGCTCGCCGGCGCCATGAGCACATACGGGTACTGCCCACCGAGAACGGCCACGGTCTGAAGGTCCGCACCCTCCACCGCCGCGCTCAGCGCTTCCGAGCCCCCTGCCGCCGCTGCCTGCACCTGTCCGGAGACGAGCGCGGCGATGGAAGTCGAGCTGTCGATGTTCTGAAGGTCGACGTCCAGCCCGTGCTTCTCAAAGATCCCATCGGCCTTTGCCGTCCAGAGCGGAAGGTTAATGAAGGTGATCTCGCTATACGCGACGGTCATCTTGACCATCGGTGCAACCGGCCTTGGTGCTGCGCCCTGGGTGGCGGACGGTTTACTGCACGCGGAAAGGGCAAGGGCGACCACGATGAGACCGAATACTTCCTGCCTAAGATCCATCCTCAGGTGCATGAGTGCTCCTCCCGATCGGCCTGGGTTATCGGCCATTTGATCGTATTTGGCGGCGGAAGTCCAGGATCAAGCGTGCGGGGACACGTCGATGTCGTGGTATGCGATCCCGAAGAACTCCGCTGCATGCGCGAAGAGGATCCGCTGTTTGATCGGCTCGCTCACCCCGTCGAGAATCCCGTCGAGGTCGCCGCCAATGTCGCGGCCCCAGACGCCCTGCGGATGCGGAAAGTCACCCCCCCACAGCGCCGTCTCGGCGAGCCCCGCCGCTGGAATCTTGAGCAATTGTGTGCCGATCGTGTCGTCCTCGAAGGTCAGCACGACATTGCGCTTGAAGTACTCGCTGGGGAGCATTGAGAGCTTGATCTCGTCCTCCCGACCCGCCTCACCCAAAAACCGCGGGTCGCGCTCCCGACCGATCCGCACTTGGCGATCCATCCAGTCAAGAAAGAATGGGGCCCAACCGATTCGGGTCTCGGCGAAGCAAAAGCGAAGCGTGGGGTGCCGCTCGAAGACCCCGGAAAAGATGAGCTGCGCGATCGGGAGCGCCACGGTCATGGGAACCGTTGACGCCCAGGCGAGGTTCGCCCCGCGTCTTCGTCCGGGAATGGCGCCGGCCCCCCCGGGAAGGCCGAGATGCCCGCACACGCGGACACCCGCCTCTTCAGCCACGGCCCAGGTTGGCTCCCACAACTCATCGTTGAGCGGAACACCAGCATCCCAATAGGGAAACTCGACGGCTTTCACCCCGAGTTTTGCGAGCTGCGTGATCTGCTGGGAACATTCCTCGGGAAAGCAGCTCGTCACATTCGGGAGCATGACGAGACGCTGGGGCGCCGCGGCGCGGACCTCGAGAGCGAACTCGTTGTAGGCAGCGTAGATCGCCCGTCTCAGGATCGGGTTCTTCGCTCCCTTCCAGGCGAGCCCCCCAAAGGTCACGGCCGCGTACACCCCGCTCTGATCCATGTATTCGAGAAGCAGGCTCGGGTCCGAAGGTGGCAGGGAGCCCGGTGGGGCCTCGAATCCACGGTCGGTTAGGATCCGCAGCAGCGCCCCGTTGCTCGATCCGTCCGCCGCGGCGCCGTGCAGCTCCCCCTCGTACTCCCAGAAGCTGCCGCGGTCAGTCTCGACGACCTTCGGCCCGCTCTCGCGCAGCTCGGAAGGCAGACGCGCCTGCCACGTGTCGCGCGGCATCCAGAGGAGATCAAGATGGTTGTCGGCGGAGATACATCGATAGCCCACGCGCGTTTCTCCAACAGTTGGCGATTGTAGCGGCGGTCACGCTCCGATGTCGCCATCACAGCTTCGGAATTGATTCTCCCACGGGCGCGCACCGCCCCAAGGGCTCGTTGCGCGCTGGCATACAATGCTGCCACCAGGCCGCGGTCTCAACACTGCGCCGAGAAGGAGAAGATCCCATGGCTGTCGTGCTCGATCACCACATCATTCCGGTTCGCGACAAGGACGAGTCAGCAAGTTTCCTCGCACGCATCCTCGGTCTTCCCTATCAAGGTCCGAAAGGTTCGTTCGCCTCCGTCCACGTCGGAGAGACGATCTTGGATTTCTCGACGCGAGATCCCGTGCCGCGTCTCCATTACGCATTCAAAGTGAGTGAGGAAGAATTCGATCAGGTGGTCGCACGGCTGCGGGCGGAGGGCGTCCCGTACGGATCCGAGCACGACGGAACGTACAACGGCAAGACCAACGTTCGTGCCGGCGGCCGGGGTCTCTATTTCCCGGACCCGTGCGGCCACAGTTGGGAAGTCATCACGCAGACGTACCAAAGCTAGCGGGCCGCCTCTTCGTCGGTGCTGCCTGCTCCAATAGCAGCAGAAGCACTCCCCGCGCCGGCAACGGCATCAGCTCAGATCGAGGAGGCGGCGAATCCGCCGACCCACCGAGCGCTCGTGCTTGGCGCGGGCGGACCGACCGGGGGCGCATGGGAGATCGGCGTGATCAGGGGGCTCCGGGATGAGGGTGTCGACCTGAGGGATGCTGACCTCATCGTTGGCACGTCTACGGGCGCGGAGCAGGGTTTGATGATCGCGACCGGGCAGGACATCGACGACCTGATCGCGACATCACTGATTGGCCAGACCGACCGTTTCAGGTGGTTGCGGTCAACGTCTTCGACGGTTCGGTCCACTTCTTTGATCGAACGCTTGGCGTGCCGATCGAACGCGCCATCGCCGCGAGTCAGGCGCTTTCCGGCTCCTACGTGCCCATCACAATTGGAGACGGACGGTACATGGACGGCGTCGTGCGCGGCGTCAACGTCGAGCCCGCTGCCGGCTATGATGCGGTCGTCTTCATCGACCCTTCCGTCCGCCCGTCCTCTGGTCAGGACATCGACGCGGTGAATATGATGCGGCCGTCGTCATCGACCCTTCCGTCCGCCCGTCCTCTGGTCAGGAGATCGACGCGGTGAAAGCGTCCGGGAGCCAAGTCTTTGTCATCACCGTCGACGCGGCGTCACAAGCTGCGCGAGGGCCAAATGGCTTTGACGTCAGCCGCGTCCGTCCCTCAGCCGAAGCAGGTAACAGCGAGGGATCGTCGATGGCCGACGAGGTGCGCGCGGTCTGGGCCGCTGGCGACTCCCATCCCTCACCCTGATGAGGGAACGAAGCGCTCACGTGATTTGTCTCGCTAAGCGGCACGCGGTGACGTTCAAGATCGCCGTCGTGATGGTCTTGATAGGGCTGGGAAGCCTTAGACTAGTGGCGCGGCCGACCGTTGACTGCCATCCGGAGAGCGCAGCGAAGGATCCTGTCGGTCGCCATCGGACGGGCGCCGCACGCGACACCGAACGTTCTTCCACCAGCCGCCGCGTCAGCGGACGACGGCCTGCTCCATGGCCCAGAGCGCGGCCGCGGCGCGCGTCGATACCCCGATCTTGCCGTAGATGTGCTGGATGTGGTGATCCGCTGTCTTGGTCGAGATGACGAGCCGGTCGGCGATCTGTCGCGTCGTCAGTCCGCGCGCGGCGAGACTCAGCACGTCGACTTCGCGTCGGGACAGCCCACCCGGTAGCCGCGGGCGCTTGCCGGTGGTCGCCGGCTCACTGTGCCCGGCCGCGACCAGCACTGCGTCACAAGCGCGCGACTCGAGCACGCCGCGAGTGCCGAGGCGACGCAGCTCGCTCGCGGCCCGCGACGGCGAAAAGGCCGGGCGGTCCGCTCGCTCCGAGGTGAGCCCAATGTAGACGTCCGCCGCGGCAAGCACGCACGCGCTGGGATCGCCGGCGTCCGCATGTACGCGCTTGTGGTAGCCCGAGCCATCGCATTTCTCATGGTGGGCGGAAGCGATGGGGTTCAGCGCGTCCAGAGCAGGGGAGCGGCGCAGCATCTGCTCGGTTAGCATCGGGTGAAGCTCGACGCGATCGAACTCTGTACGCGTGAGCGCGCCTGGCTTGTCCCAGATCGAGTTCGGCACTGCGGTGATGCCGAAGTCGTGCACGAGCGCGGCCCGTCGGACCATGGCGATGGCGTCCTCGTCGAAGCCGAGGACGCGAGCGGCATCGGCTGCGAGCCGCGCGCAACCGCGGCTGTGCCCGCCCATGTACGGCGACTTCAGATCGATGAAGTCCGCCGCGACCAGCAGGGCATTATCGAGCGCTTCGCCATCGAGGAAGCGTCGTGGCGCGGGCTCGAGGGCCAGCACGGCATCCCACGGTTCGCTCGCGCTGAGCTGATCGAACCAGCCATGTCCGTTCGCAACGAAGAGATCGACGAGCGCGGGGTCGTAGGTCCGGTCGCGCCGATCACGAGCTGCCTCAATCGCATGGTCGGGCGAGAAGAGGCGGCCGATCGCCTCCATGTCGTGGCTGAGGTGAACGACCCGCATCGCCAGCGGGATCGCATCGCCGTGCGCATGGGCGGGAAAACCGTTGCCGTTCCAGCGCTCGAACGTGAAACCCAGCGCCTCGCGAACGCCGGCGCCGAAATCGAGCCGCTGCACGAGCATGTCAGCGACCTCGCACCCGGACGAGAAGTTGTACACGGCCCACTCGTGGGCCGTGTGCTGGAGCATCTGAATGATTCCGTCGCGCTCTTCCTGGGCACGACCGGCCGTTGCGAAGGCTACGACATCGCGCATGACTTCCGCGGGATTCGCCGCGTCGTGGATTAGCGTCTGGCCACGAATGGCGATCTCGTCACCGAACACGGTGGCCACCTCGTGCGCGTGACCGGTGCAGCCGACATATCGGAGCAGGGCTACCCAGTAGGCGGTCTCGCTCACCTGTTTGTCGAATCCCGCGGCAGCGCACATCCACGTCGCGAGCAGACACGAGCGCAGCTGCGACTCAAGCGGCTGGCCAAACGCATTGTCCTGCGCCAGCGCTAGCGTGGCGATCAGCTCACCGAGGCGAAGCGGGGTTGTCAAAATGGGGAGTTCTCCCGATGTACGGGGCCTTTTGCGGGCCGCATCATGCGTACGACACGGACCATCGTAAACGCTGGCCCGCGCCAGCAACAAACGTGTTGTGGGAGAGCAGACTCATGGCGACAAGACCGTCAAACGATCTTTCAGTTAAGGTGGGACTCATCGCGGACCTGACCGGGCCCCTCTCGTTCGTGGGGCTCGCCAACGCCAACGTGGCGAGGATGGTCGTCGGCGACTTGAATGGCAAAGGCGGTCTGCGAGGGCGGAATCTGGAGCTGTACGTCGAGGACAGTGAGACGAACGATTCCGTCGCCGCGGCCAAAGCGAAAAAGCTGGTGGAGCAGGATCACGTCGACGTCATCTTCGGCGGCATCTACAGCTCCACTAGGCAGGCCATCAAGGGACCGACCGTGGTCAAAGGCCGGACGCTCTATATCTACCCGGAACAGTACGAAGGGCAGGAATCCGACCCACTCATCTTCTGTACGGGCCCGGTGCCCGCACAGCAAGTGGATCCCTTCATTCCCTGGCTGATGCAACGAACCGGGGCGAAGCGCTTTTACCTACCGTCGGCCGACTACATCTGGCCCCACGTGATGAACAGCAGGATCCGAGAGGTGGTGGCCGCCCACGGCGGCTCGGTTGTCGGGGAGGAGTACTTTCCCCTCGATCACACGGATTACCGCGCGACCGTCGAGAAGATCATCTCGAGCCAGGCGGACGTGGTCTTCAACACGATCGTACCGCCTGGCGTCACTCCGTTCTTCGAGCAGCTCCACAACGCAGGCTTCACCGGAGGCGGTGGACATCTGGTCTGCACCTACTTCGATGAGAACTTCCTGAATATGGTGCCCGCGGCCCACGTGGAGGGGCTGTACAGTTGCCTCGACTACTATCAAACCGTCAGGGATCCCTTCAGTCAGAAGCTGCTCGCGCAGTATGAAGCGCTCTATCCCGGTAGCGTGAAGTTCACCGGCGGTAGTGCCTGTTCCGGCCTGTACCGTGGTCTCCGACTATGGGCGTCCGCGGTGACTGAGGCGGCTTCGTTCACGCAGGCGGATGTCATCGCAGCGCTGGATCACGCCCAGATTCCCCAGGGTCCGGGTGGGCCGGCGGCGATGGTGCCCGGCCAGCACCACGTGCGCATGAACATGTACATCGCCCAGGCTCACAGTGGCCACTTTGAAATCGTCGAGAGTCTCGGCGCAATAGAGCCAAAGGAACGCCTCGTGGCCACCGCTGGCATCGGCGGTTAAGCGCGGACGGGATGCACGCGAACGACGACGCCGCAGCACGATGGCTGACGCTACGGCGCGGTTAGGCCACGATGTGGTACGTTGCGAAGTCGGTCGGGCGCTTCCCCAATCGTCGCGCGCCGGTCGCGGTCACCGTGACCGTGTCGCCGAAGATGGCCATGCTCCCCTCGCGCTCGCGTCTCACCTGAGGCTTAATGATGAACGTGTTTCCTTCCTGGAGAGGCCGCGCGGTCACTTCGGGATCGTATGGAGGGAAGGTGATGAGCGGCCCCTCGTCGCCCAAACCGCGGCCGTGCAGTATGAGGCGGGCCCCCCATCCCCCAACCACCGGGGTGGCTGCGCACGTCTCTAACAGCTCCCCGAAGGTCAGGCCGGGGCGCATCGTCGCGACCGTGCGCTCGAATGAGTCCGTCGCCACCTTCCAGGCGTCCTGGCAGTCAGCGGGCGTGTGGCCGAGATAGATCGACGTGTCGATCTGGGCCATGTACCCACCCCAGTTCCCTTCGATCTCGTTGATGATCAGATCCCCATCGCGCAGCACCCGGCGGGTTGCATGGGTGAGGCGCTCGTAGAGGTGGCCCGCGGGGCCGGACTCCCAGGACAGCTTGAAGGGCAGTGAGGCGCCCTGCTCGATCTCCGCCTTGATCATCGCCGCGTAGCAGCTATTTTCCCGAACGCCCGGCCGCGCTGTCTCGAGCAACGCGTCGAGCCCGGCCTCGGCAATTGCTGTGCTCCGTTCGAGGAAGGCAATTTCTTCCGCGCTCTTGGTCATGCGCGCCTCGCCGGTGACATTCGTGGCGCTGACGATCCGCGCCGCGGGGAAGGTCTGGCGCATCAGATCCAACAGATTTGCGCCCACGACCCCGTCCGGTACACGCATCAGGTTGTACTTGCTTGGCTGTAACCCGCAGACGCCGATCACGCCGTGTTCGACGCCCAGCTCCTTGAGAGCGTCGACGATGGCTTCGTTGAAGGTGCGGCGGGGGTTCCGCACGTCGTCGATCCAGCCGGTCACCAATCGAGAGGATGGACCGCCGAAGCCAATGACGGAGCCGTTCAAGGGGAACACGCAGCCGATCTGCTCGCCGTTCATGCCATACTGGGTCAGGTAGCGTGCGTCGGCCTGATTACGCTCGTTGCCGCCGGTGTTGGGTGGCGCGACCAGTGCGTCGATGCCATCCCGCGCCATGAGCTCGCGCACCTGGCCCCACCGCCGGTCTCGTTCCGCCAGAGAGAACGCGGGTAGGGCCCGCTCGGCTGCGTCCGGTTCCATGGCTTCCTCCCCATGCGCGGCTTCTGGAAACGACCCTCAGGCAGCTCGAAGACCACCGCAGAGTCTGAGCACCATCAGGCGCTCATCATAGTGCCTCCGCCCACGTCGGTCCAATCAGGCGCGCCACGGCTGTCGACACCGCGGGCGGCTCGGTGTACACTCGCGCCACCTCGCAGGACCATCGCGATCCGCGACCGGCCACGCGCCTGCCACTCCTGCCAACAGGAGAGGGACGAATGGCTTTGGAGTTTTCCTCCTCCCAACGGTTGCGAGGCCGAGGAGCGCCGCTATCCGCACACCGCCGATGCCCCAAAAAATCGTGGCCAGGACCCTCGCAGCGGTGACGCTCATCGCGACGGCACTGCTCGCCTGCTCCGCTCCCGCAGCGTCCCCTCGGGCACCGGCAGCGCAGCAGGCGAGCGTCGGCTCCGGATCACCGAAGACCCTGAACGTCGTCCTCGTCGGCGAGCCGCGCGTCCTGAGCATCTGGCAGGAGAGCACGACCGGCGGCGTGATCAACATCCACGAGATGCTCAGCAACGGCCTCGTCGCCCTGGACGATAAGTCTGAGCCCGTCCCCCGGCTCGCCGCGTCCGTGCCGCATGTGGACGACGGCTCGTGGAAGCTAAACCCGGACGGCACCATGGAGATCACGTTCCACCTGCGGCGGAACGCCGTGTGGCACGACGGAACCCCCGTTACCGCCGCGGACGTCGTATTCAGCGCCGAGGCGCAGATCGACCCTGCGGTGGACGTCTATCCCGTCCACCAGGGGCTGGCGAAGGGGCTTGACCACGCGGTCGCGGCCGACGACCACACCGTCGTGATGTACTGGAGCAAGCCGTACGCCTTCGCGGACGCGATGAGCGTGTGGGACTTCGCGCCGCTCCCGGCGCATCTCATGCAGGCGGTGTACGAGCGAGATCGCGCCGAGTTCAACAGGCTTCCCTACTGGGCGGACGAGAGCGCCTTCATCGGCACCGGACCATTTCGGCTGACGCGCTGGGAGCGGGGGGCGCAGATGCAGTTCGACGCCTTCGACCGCTACTATCTCGGCCAGCCCAAGCTGGACAGGATCTTGGTTGACATCGTCCAGGACAACACCACCGCCCAGGCCAGGGTGCTGGCCGGGGACGTGGATGCCGCCTGGGGCGTGGACTGGGACCGGGAGAGCATGGATCTGGTCCGTTCACGAGGGATCGGGGACTTCCAGATGGGGACCGAGGGGACCAACCACCTGGCGTTCCAGTTCAAGGACGTAGCGGTGCCAGCGGAGCTGGCGCACGACGTCCGGTTGAGGCGCGCCCTCGCCCACGCCCTGGATCGACAAGCGATCAACCAGGTGGACGAAGACGGCGAGAGCGCGGTCGCCAACTCGTGGGTCCCGACCAACGATCCGCGTTACCCGGACGTGGAATCGGCGATTCGAACATACCCGTTCGATCCGCGAGCCGCGCTGGCGCTGTTCGAGGAAGCGGGACTGATCAAGGGCCCCGACGGACCGCTGCGAAATCGAGACGGGGAACTCTTCACCTGCGCTGTTCGCGCACAGTTGGGCAAGCGCTCGGGCGACCTCACCGTCGATTCGTGGCGTGCCGTCGGCGTCGCGGCGCAGATCGAGACCCGGCCAGCGGCAGCGGAGCGCAGTCTGGAGTACCGCGCGAACTTCCCTTGTGTGGAGGAGAGCTACCGCGGCATGGGCCGGATCACCATCCAGCACTTGCATAGCAACAATGCGATGACGCCCGAGCGCCGCTACCTCGGAAGCAACCGCGGAGCGTACATGAACCCGGCGCTCGACGCCGAGATCGACGGCTTCTTCGCGACCATTCGGCGCAGCGACCGGGTGAACCGTGAGCGGGCGATCCTCCGGATCGTGACCGAAGAACTGCCGATCATCACGACGATTTACGCAGTGCGCAAGGACTTCCAGCGCAAGGGCGTGACCGGAAATATGATCAAGACGGGCTTTGACATCATCAACGCGCACACGTGGAACATTCACGAGTGGGCGAAATCGTAGACACGGCCGGCGGGCCGGGAACGGAGGCGAGATGCTGACCAAGGAAGAGAACGAGCTGATGACCCGCGTCGGTCCGGGGACGCCGGCCGGCGATCTGCTGCGGCGCTACTGGTGGCCGGTCGGCTTTACCGAGGAGATCGTGGCCGAGGGTAAGCCCCGCCGCGTCCGCCTGCTCGGCGAGGACCTCGTGCTCTTCCGCGACGGCCATGGCAGGCTGGGGCTGCTCGGGCTGCATTGCTCCCATCGGGGCACCGCGCTCGACTATGGGCGCGCCGAATCCGCGGGCATCCGCTGCAGCTATCACGGCTGGATGTACGACGTGAGCGGCCAGTGCGTCGAGCAGCCGATGGAGCCTCCAGACAGCGCGTTCAAGGATCGCGTCCACCACCTCGCCTATCGCGCCCAGGACCTGGGCGGCTTGATTTTCGGGTATCTGGGACCCGAGCCCGCGCCACTTCTGCCGCGATACGACCTGCTGGTACTCGAAGACGGCTTCCGCACCGTCGAGGCGAACGTGGACTACTGCAACTGGCTCCAGCGCGCCGAGAACTCCGTGGACCAGAGCCACCTGCCGGTCCTCCACGCCAGCGGCTACCCGAGCTTCGCAATGAAGCGGCCCGACATCAACTGGGAGCGCACCTGGTACGGCGTCCGCGTCACGACGAGCTTCCCGGGCATCGACACGCGAAAGGTGTCGCTCTGGCTCTTTCCGTCCAACAACCGCTTCACGGGCGCGCGCGTTTACGGTAGGCCCGCCCACCATATGAACTTCCGCGTCCCAATCGACGACGGAGAGACGCACACCTACGCCGTGACCTTTTATCCCGGCGGCGACCCGAAGACCGGGCAGAAGACGGGACTGGCCACCAAGGGCATGAAGCGCGGACAGCCCGGCGCGTACACGCCGGTGGACAATGGCTGGTGGGGCATCGTCGAGGAGGACAAGATGGCGGCCGAGCAACAGGGCACCATCGCCGATCGCACCGCCGAGCGGCTTGCCTCCTCGGATCAGGGCATTCTGCTCCTGCGCCAGATGATCCGCGAGGGCATCGACAACGTCCGCGAGGGCATCGACCCGGTGGGCGTCGTGCGCGATCCGGCGCAGAACGTCATCATTCGCTTCGACGCCAGCATGGCCGAGATCGGCGCTCTGTCCTGACCGGGCCCGCGAAAAAAGTCCGTTCCATCGCTCGGCGTGAGAATGCGTTCGCGGCCCAGTCTCTAGACCTCGTCGAGGCCGACGTAGTTTTCGGCCATGCTGGTCATCGCGGACCGCGACCGCAGCAGGTAGCGAAGCTGCGAGACCTGGAGCCGCGATTGGAAATCTGCGTCCGCGTCGTCGAAGCGGTGGAACAACGACGTCCACCACCAGGAGAAATGCTGGGCGCGCCACACGCGGGGTAAGCAGCTCGCGGAATAGGCGTCCAGCGCATCCGTGCGGCCGGTCTGAAAGTAGGCGATCAGCGCCTCGGCCAGCACTCGCGCATCCGCGACTGCCAGGTTCATCCCCTTGGCGCCGGTGGGCGGCACGATGTGCGCTGCATCTCCGGCCAGGAAGAGCCGGCCGTACTGCATCGGCTCAATCACGAAGCTGCGCATCTCGGTGATGCCTCGGTCCACGATGGGACCGTCCTCCAACTCCCAACCCGGCAGCGCCATGCGGGCCTTGAGCTCGCCCCAGATGCGGTCGTCGGGCCAATCCTCGATTCGGTCGCCAGGCGGACACTGCAGGTACAGGCGCGTGAGCTGCGGCGTGCGCATGGTGTGAAGAGCAAAGCCCCGATCGTGGCGGACGTAGATGAGCTCGTCGCACGACGGGGGGACCTGCGCCAAGATCCCGAGCCAGGCAAAGGGGTAGATCTTCTCGAACACCCGAGCATGGGTGCGGGGGACGGCGCCCCGGCATACGCCGTGGAACCCGTCGCAGCCAGCGATGAAATCGGCCTGCAGCTCGCGCAGCTCTCCGTTCTGCTGGTAGCGGACGATGGGAGACGGAGTGTCGAGAGCCTCCAGTGCTACAGCCGCGGCCTCGAAGTGAATCAGCGTACCGGCGGCGAGGCGGGCCGCCACGAGATCCTTGACGACCTCCTGCTGCCCATAGATCGTCACGTGCTTGCCGCCGGTCAGCTCGGTGAGCGGAATCCGATGTCGCTCACCCTCGAACTGAATGTTGAGACCATGATGCGTCATGCTCTTCCGCTGCAATTGCTCGCCCACCCCGGTCGAGCAGAGCAGGTCAACAGTCGCCTGCTCCAGGAGCCCGGCGCGGACGCGGCTCTCGATGTATGCCCGATCGCGGTGCTCCACGATAACGCTCTCGATGCCCTGCAATCCGAGCAGGTGGGACAGCACCAACCCCGCCGGGCCGGCGCCGACGATGGCGACTTGCGTGCGCATTGTCCTCCCCCCTGCCGCCCCAGATGGCCGGCGCCCATCCGCCCGGGCTGGACCTCGGAAACCGAAATTGCTCGAGGCAAGCTGCTGAGCCCCTTGCTGGGCTTCTATGGTAGATCGCTGCCGACCTCGCCGCCACGGCAAGGGCACGCCCACAGTGGCGAGCAGGTCGCTGGTGGCATCCGCTGGATGTCAACTCGTCCAGCATGCACAACCGGGTACGCCGCGGTCAGCGCCCATGAGAATGGCGTGATTGATCATCCGGGCCACGCCGGATCTGCCAAGGGGGTGAGGTTATGTCCAGTTTGGCTGGCTCAACGTGCGTTGTCGTGCGCGCGGGCTCTGCATGCACGTGCTGACCATCGCACCTGGTGGGCGGGCGAAGGCCATCTGCACGAGAGCCACGAGCGGTATCGATCACCCGATCAATCGGCCAGGCCGTGCGCGACGAGCATCACGCCGTATATGTGAGACAGGAGCTTCACCATCTCGCCCATGAATTTCACCGGATGTTCGACGCGCCCAGGTACCACATGGCTAAACAATTCGAACTCGGTGAACCGGACGCGGGCTGCGGGCGGGAGGCTAGCAGCCAACTGGCGCGCGCCGGCCACCGGCAAGTAGGTGTCATCCACGTCATGCATCAAGAAAACGTGAGCACGAAGACGATCGGCTCGTCGTGCGGGCGAGAGGGAATTGAGCGCGGCGAGGTCGTTAGGCGGGAGGGTGGCGAGGAATCGGTTCACTTCGTCCGGACTGCTCGATCGAAGCAGGGCCAACATCCGCCCGCCCTGCGGACTGAGCGCGGCCGGATCGAGCGGGGCGGCCCGTTGCTCCAATAACGCCTGCGATAACACGAGTCGGTCGGATTCGGACTGGAGCAGCCCAATCATGTGGCGGAAGAACACCATCTTCGTCAGGTCGCTCGGCATCCAAGGCTCCGCCCCGTTCGGGCCCGGCTGACTTTCCGTCAGGATCGCTCGCAACAGATCCATAGCGTCCGCGTAGACGCTGAAGGCATTCACATACGCAACGTGATCGGCGATGCGCTCGTCCTCGGCCGCTAGGATCTCCAGCACGGCGCCGATGCAGAAGCCGGCGAACCCGATGTGGTTCGGATCGACATCGCCGTCTTGCTCCACCCATTGAAACACGGTAACGAGATCGCCCACCGCGTCCGGATGGATATTTCCCTCGAGAAGGGGTCGGGCCTCGGCGACAACTGTCACGATACCGGTGCGGGCGATGCCCTCGGCCAACGTCGTGACTTGCGGATCGCTTCGTGGGAGCGGATTCACTCCGAGAAACAAGATCATGGCTGGACAGCGGTCACATCCGGCTGGGCGATAGACGTCGGCGACCACATGTCCCTCGGTTCCGGGGATGACGGCGGTACCGACCTCCGGTCGAGGCGTGGCCCACACCAGTGGCCGTGGAAGCGCGCCCGGGAAGAAGTGCGGAGCGAGGAGAACCGTGAGCAAGCCGACGCGGACCTGAGGGACGAGCCAAACGGCCAGAACGCATAGAACCATGAGCGCGACGAGGCTTCGGAGCAGCTTCACACGGAGCATCTTGCCAGAGCCCGAGGTCCTTTCGCCCCCACTGATCCATATCCGCATTTCCCTCGTCCGGCCTCATGAGGGGCGCGATCAGATCAAACCAACCGGACAGCGCGCGCCCCTGCGACAAGCAGTCGACGGAGGTCATTTCACTGATGTATCCAAGGGACGGACTTTCTCTCATTCGGACGGGCATCGGCCTGACGTTTCTCATGTCGGCCGTTCAGAAAACGCTGTCCGGGTGGCTCCTGACTCCCGACCACCTGGTCTCGTTCGTGCAACGCCAGCAGGCCGCCGCCGTAGCTCCCTACGGCGCGTTCCTCCAAGAGATCGTGCTGCCCAACGCCGGCCTCTTCGCCCAGTTAGTCGTCCTGGGTGAGTGGGTCGCAGGCGTATCGCTCGCACTGGGGCTGTTCACCCGGCTGGGGGCGATCAGCGCATTCTGGTTGAATGGAAACTATCTGCTCAGCAAGGGTCCGCTGACGACCGATGCATCTGCTGACCGCATATACATGCTGAGCGCCCTCGTCGTCGCCGCGGTCGCCGCCGATCTCGCCTGGAGCGCCGATCGCGCGCTCAGCTCCCACCATTTCGACAACCCGCTGGCACGGTGGCTCGCTGGCCACTCGCCGCGAAAGGCGCGGCCGTCTCCATTCGAAATCCGAGGGAGGCGCGGCCGCGAATCGCGGGCCGCGTGACCGCTCCAGCCGTCCACCACAGCGTCGAGCCGGCCGCGACGGGCCTCGCCAGCGCCGCCGCCGCAGGCAGCGTATCACGCGGGCGCGACGGAGACGGGCTCGCCAGCATCGGCGGCGGGCAGCTTCCGACGCGCGCGCCAGCGAGCGACGGTAACGTCCCCCGCGAGGAAGCAGGCCAGGAAGCCCATCGCGGTCAGGGGAAACATGCCCACGACGCCGAAGATGCTCGCAATCAGCCCTCCGACCAGCGGCGCGCCAACGTTCGAGAGGTCCGACGAGGTGCTATACGTCGCGGTCGACGTTCCTCGACTCACGCGCGTATCGTCCACCTCTTCGGCGAGTCCGGCGCTCGTGGCGACAACGACGATCGCTCGGCCGAATCCATACGCCAGAGTCCAGGGCACGAAGACGGCCATATCGCGAATTACCGGCCCAACAAAAAGAAGGGACGCCTGGAGACCAATGCCGACGTAGGCGATCTGGCGCAGGGCCAGCCGGCCCATGACGACACCGGCGATGGGTCGACTCACGGCGTTAACCGACGAGTAGATCGCTCGGATGATGCCCACCTGCGCCGGAGGCATTCCGATCGCCGTGGCCAGAACCGGGAAGAAGCTGACGTTGATGACGTGAAAGAAGTTATTCCAGGTATTGATGTTGAGAACCCCCCACAGGCCCGGATCGTCTACGCCGGCGAGCCAGCCGCGCAGGCGACCGGCGTGCCTGGTGGCTGGACGAGGTGCGGCCTCGCGCTGACCGGCGGTCGGGTTCGGAAGGCCGAGGAGCAGTGCAGCAGCGAGGCCGGACGTCGCGGCGGAGAAGAGGAACGCCGCCGTGAACCCGGCGAAATCCGCGATGAGCCCCGTGAAGAGGCTCGAGGCCGCGTAGCCAGCCGCCTGGGTCCCACCGTAGTAGCCCATCACCCGACGTCGATCAACGCCCTCCCCGATGAGATCCAGATAGCGCGCCATGTACACCGCCGTCGCAATCCCGCTCGCAACGCGATTGACCATGAGGACGGCCGTGAAGGAGATGATGTCGGGCATGAGGGGCATGGCCGCCGACGAGACCATGCCGCCAGCGGACGAGGCCAGCAGGATCTGTCGCGAGCGGCCGGGGCGATAGAGGGCAGGGAGCGGAATTCGGGAGAGGAGCGCAGCCATGGCGGCCAGACCGGCGAGCAGACCAACGAGCCCCACCGGGCGCCCCGTGTGCACGAGATAGAGGGG
>DASRDP010000121.1 GCA_035652535.1 Chloroflexota bacterium | reverse complement strand
CCGACCCCGCCAACCCCAGGAAGATCAGCGACGCGGGTAAGGTCAACGACCTCGCGATCGGCCGCCTCGTCTTCCACATCGCTCACGACCGGATCCGTACGGAGGTCCAGGAGAGCCTGCCAAGTGCCAGCCTCGATGGAGGGCCCACCCAGCGCGCGATCGGGATACCGCTACCTCACGGGGTAGTGCGGGGAACCATCCAGCGGGTTTCTGTAATGACCGTCCCACTGGGTATCGTCCGCGGCTCACTGGTAGGGGATGCTCCGAGTTGGGAAAGGAAGGAGGCCAACGATGATCGAGCAAATCCAGGCCGAGCTCGGAAACTTCATCGTCTCCAACCTCATCGCTCTTGTGCTCGTTCTGTTTGCGTCAACGCGCCCCAAAATCGCTCGCTTCTTCTTCAGCTTCTTCTTCTTTGGGGCGGGCATCTGGAACCTGTTCGCTTCCCTCACCATGCCCGCGTTCTACGTGGCGACCTACGGGCCGGTGGCGACCCCGCCATATGCCGCGTTCATCAACGGCCCATTCGCGGCGATGCCGGCGCTGTTCGTGGTTCCCATTGCCATCGGCCAGCTCGCAATCGGCATTCTGGCGACCGGTACCGGGTCGTGGGTGCGGTTATCAATGTTGGGCAGTGCGATCTTCCTGGCGGCCATCGCGCCCATGGGTGTCGGAGCGGCATTTCCGTTCAGCCTCTTCGGGATTCTGGCTGCGTTCCTGCTGTTCCGACGACCGTTCACCACCACGCTGTATGAGGATCTGGGAGCCATCCTCCCAGTCATCGGACATCCGGCCAACCCGCGAGGGCACAGTCGACGACATGGGTAGTCACGAGAACCAAGGGTCGGTGAACGAGATGATGCACACGGACCCTGCGGAGCAAAGTCCGATCCTGCGATGGTTCTATAAAGGCTGGCGACCCACACGGCTCGGACGCTGGGTGAACCGGGTTCAGGGCTGGTGGTCTGGCCTCGGTTTGCCACCAAGAGAGGTCGCCGTACTCGAGGTCCGCGGCCGGGTATCGGGACACCGGCGGTCCAATCCAGTAGTCATCGCCACGGTGGAGGGCAAGCGCTACCTCGTCTCAATGCTCGGCCGGCAATCGGAGTGGGTGAAGAACGTTGAGGCAGCTCATGGCGATGCGGTCATCCGCCAGGGCCGCCGGGAGCAAGTCCACCTGGTTCAGGTGCCATCAGACGAGCGGGCGCCTATTCTCCGCGAGTATGTGCGGATCGCCTCAAGCGGCCGCAAGCACTTCCCGCTTGGCGTCGGCGCGTCGCTGTCTGAGTTCGAGGCGATCGCTACGCGATACCCGGTCTACCGGATCGACGCTGCCAGGTCTGGCCCCACGGCGCTGGAACGCGGCTCGGGCTCCAGCTGAACCACCCAACATCGCCGGATCGTGTGGGTAGACGGGAACGAGAGAACCTCGCCGGCTGCTGGAACGCCAGGCGCCAGCGGGGCTGGATCCTACGGCCGAGCATCCAGGATGATGTTGAACGCGGTCTCAGCCGCTCGTCGCACACGACTGAACCCGGCCTCGGTGACGACTGCCCGTAGCCGTGCTTCCCCGGCCTGAGCGCCGAGCGCAAGGCCCACTTCCTGCGAGAGCGAGGCCGGGGTGCAGATAAACGTGGATGCCGAGTAGTACACCCGCCCGACGGGATTCAGGTTGTCGGCCACGTCGTCGTTGGCGAAGGGCTCCACGATCATCCATGCCCCGTCAGGGCGAAGTGATTTCAGCACATGTCGAGCCGCGCCGACGGGATCCCCCATGTCGTGCAGACAATCGAAATGGCAAACCAGGTCAAACATGCCCTGGTACTCCTTCGCCGACGCTACCTCGAACCTGCAATTTGTGATGCCCGCAGCCGCCGCGGCCTGTCGCGCCATCTCGATCGATGGCGCATGGTAATCCGAGCCCACGAACCGCGAGTTCGGGAACGCCTGCGCCATGATGATCGTCGATGCGCCCCGGCCACACCCGACGTCGGCGACGTCGATGCCGCGCTCGAGCTTGGGAAGAATCCCGTCTAGCGACGGAAGCCAGGAGCTGACCAAGTTCGCCATGTATCCGGGCCGGAAGAATCGTTCGGTGCCTTCGAACAGGTCGACATCATGTTCGTGCCAGCCAAGCCCGTCGCCGGTTTTGAACCGTTCGAGGAGCTTTGGGAGAGCGCGAGTCGCAGCACTCGTAACCTGGAAGCCGCCCAGCAGGCAAAAGGGGCTGTCCTCGTTCGCGAGCAGCTCCGCCTGCTCGGCTGATAGAGCATAGCGCCCCTCACCGACGTAGGAAATGTAGCCAGACGCCGCCTGGGAGGCGAGCCATTCTCGCACATAGCGCTCGGCGGTGCCGGTCGCCTCGGCGAGCGCGGCTGACGTCAGCGGGCCCAGATCCTTGAGAGCTCGATACAGGCCGAGCTTATCGCCGACGACCACCAGGGTGCCGCTCAAGAGCGCCCCCAAATCGTTGACGGCCTGGCCGAGGAGCTGTTGAAGCTTGCCTTGATCGATCGATGCTGCTGACATGAGCGGGTCTCCTCCAACGTGTAATGACGGCTGATCAGATGGGCGGGATCCCAGGATAGTCCCGCGCACAGGGTAGCAGCCGTGCCCGTGGAAGTTCCTTACGATTGTTACGGCGCGACTGCGATGCGCAATGGGACCGCCGGAATAAAAATAAAACTACGTCGGCGTTGACAGCTGTCAGCGCCAAGTCTCCGTATCGTACACCGGCACGATCGTTCATGGTGCGCGGGCGCCATCCCCTGTCGCCAGGTAGGCGCTCCCGCAGCAGCGCGCCGAAGAGCTCGCGAGGGGGAACCAGCGACGCCGCCCAGGCCGAGCGATCCGCGCACCGATGGCGGCTGTGGCGAGCGGCGGGGCCCCGCGTGGGCCCTGCGCCGCGTAGTCATGCCGCGACTGGAACTCGCGCTCATCGAGGAGGCCCGCCATGACTGATTGCACCGCACACGATGAGGACGTATTGATGGGCCAGCCCAACGAGTGAGAAGGAGGCAATCAGGTGGGAGATTTCGCGCGACGCATCCAAGGGGTCATCGTCGAGATCGGCAAGGAGCGCATTCCCGCGGTGGGCGCCGCGGCGGCGATTATCGTCCAGATCTTGCTGCACGCCAACGAGTTCAACGCGATGGCCTTGGGGAGCGTGCGGATTGACTGGTCGAACGGGAAGGCGAGCCTGCGCATCTCGAAGAGCTTTGAGCCGGTGGGGTTCGATCTCTAGGAGCCCCGGGCGCTGCCGCGCCTCCCGCCTACCCGACGGGGTGGCCGACGGCTTCGACCCCGTTCACGCAGAACTACCCCCCGGACTCGGGCGGTGGGGTGGCTCGTCCTCCTACGCTGATTGATGGGGCGCTGAACCGGGACTTCCCGCCGAGCCGGTCGATCCCTCGGGTCGTGTAGCGCGCCGGCGCACGGGAGAGACCATCATGCTCCATACTGCTCGGACTCCTCACCAGCCTTCGCGGCTCTTCCCTCCTCTCGAGCGGCTCCAGGTCCGCACGCTCCTGCTCGCTTGTGGGCTCGTGGCTCCGCTCTACTACGTCGTGATCAACGACGTGATCGCCGCGATGGGGTATGAGGGCTATGACCGCATCACCCGCCCGGTCAGCGAGCTCTCCGCGACCTACGCGCCGACGAGGGCGCTGCTCGTCCCCCTGGGAATCGTCTTCGAACTGCTGATGATCGCCTTCTGGATCGGCGTCTGGCAGTCCGCCAAGCACAACCCCGCCCTGCGCGCCACCAGCGGCTTCATGCTTGGATTCGCGGCCCTGGGCCTCCTGGCCTATCCATTCCCGATGGCGACGGCCGATAAGCCCCTGGGCGCGAACACCGTCCATACGATCATCTGGGGTGTGATCACGCCGCTCTTCATGCTTGCCGGCATCGGGGTCAGTGCCGCCGCGTTCGGGAAGGCGTTTCGCCTGTTCGCGATCCTGACGCTAGCGGCGCTCTTCGCCTTCAGCGTCCTGAGCGGGATCCAGGCTGGGCAGGTCCAGGCGGGACAAACGGTGCTGTGGTTCGGCATCACCGAGCGCGCGCTCATCGGGGCCTGGCTCCTGTGGGTGGAGGTGCTGGCCATCGTGCTGCTCCGCCGTCGAGCGCCCGGTCCAGCATCGGTGGCGACGGCCGGGCGCCGTTGAACCGAACCGGGGAGAACCATGATAACAACCTGCGGAGCGTTTCTGCAGCGACACCCGGTCCTGAGCTTCTATATCCTCGTCTTCACCATCTCCTGGGGCGGCATTCTCCTGGTTATCGGTGGACCAGGCGCCATCCCGGGTACTCCGGAGCGGGTGGAGCGGCTGTTCTTCCCCGCCCTCCTGGCGCTGTTCTGTGGCCCCAGCCTGGCAAGCATCCTCATGACCGCGCTTGTCGATGGGCGAGCTGGCCTGCGTGAGCTGCTCGGCCGGCTACTCCAGTGGCGAGTGAATGTGCGCTCCTACGTGATCGCGCTTCTCCCCGCGCCAGCGCTCGTTCTCGCGGTCTTCCTGGCGTTGTCGCGCTTCTCTCCGGTGTTCACCCCTCTGCTCCTGACAGCCGACAACAGAGCGTCCCTGCTGCTGTTCGGCATCGCCTGGGGGCTGATCGGCGGCGGCTTGTTGGAGGAGCTTGGCGAAACCGGATTCGCGGTGACCCGACTTCGGCGACAGCACAGTGCCCTGAGGACGGCGCTCATCGTCGGGCTCCTGTGGGGAGCATGGCATTTCTTGATCGCTATCTGGGCGGGAGGGAGTCTGGCCGGCGGACAGTGGACTAGCTACCTGCTTGGACTGCTCTTCTTCTACGAAGGAGTCCTGCCGGCCTACCGGGTGCTCATGGTCTGGCTGTACGACCGAGCCGGGAGCTTGCTCATTGCGATGCTTATGCACGCGAGCCTCTCGGCCAGCACGCTGATCGTCCAGCCGTCCCTAACTGGCGTGCCCTACGTGATGGGGAACGTGGCCCTCGCGGCAGCGCTGTGGGTCGTTGTCGGCACGGTCGCTGTGGCCCACCGTCGAGATGTCCGGCCCCGATCGCCTGCTGTCCGGGGGGCGCCAGCGTAGCGTGCAGCCCCGGGAACCCGGCACGGAATCGAAGTCCCTCACGCTCCCTGGCGCGGACGGTACTGGAGCGCTTCGGCCAGGTGGGCCGGCTCGATGGAGTCGGCGCCGGCGAGGTCGGCGATGGTGCGCGAGACTTTGAGCAGGCGGTGGTAGGCGCGGGCGGTGAGGCCGAGGCGCTCGCTGGCGGCCTTCAGGAGGGCCTGGCCGGCATCGTCGAGGACGCAGATGCGGCGGACCTGGCTCGGCCCCATGTCGGCGTTGCAAACGAGCTTGCTGCCGGCGAAGCGGGCGCGTTGGCGCTCGCGCGCGGCCTCGACGCGGTCGCGCACGGCGGTGGAGGGCTCGGGCTCGCCGCGGCCGGCCAGCTTCTCGAAGTCGACGCGCGGGACCTCGACGTGGAGATCGATGCGATCCAAGAGGGGTCCGCTGATGCGCTTGGCGTAGCGCTCGACCTGGCTGGGGGCGCAGGTGCACGCGCGCACGGAGTCGCCGGCGTACCCACACGGGCACGGGTTCATCGCCGCGCAGAGCATGAGCTTGGCCGGGAACGTGACGGAGCCGGCGGCGCGGGAGATGGTGACGATGCCGTCCTCCAGGGGCTGGCGCAGGACCTCCAGCACGCTCTGGCCGAACTCGGGCAGCTCGTCGAGGAAGAGCACGCCCCGATGGGCGAGGCTGATCTCCCCCGGCCGCGGCCAGCGACCGCCGCCCACCAGCCCCACGTTGCTGATCGTGTGGTGGGGCGCGCGAAACGGCCGCTCCCGGATGAGCGGCGAGCCGGATGGGAGCCGACCGCACACGCTGTAGATCTTGGTCACCTCGATCGCCTCGTCCTCCGTCATGGCGGGAAGGATCGAGGGGAGCGCGCGGGCCAGCAGCGTCTTGCCGGCGCCGGGCGGCCCGGCCATCAGGAGGTTGTGTCCACCCGCGGCCGCAACCTCCAGCGCGCGCTTCGCGTGCTCCTGGCCCCGCACGTGGGCGAGGTCGGCCCCGCCCTCGTGGATCCCCTCGTCGATGTCGCGCGCCGCGCGGTCCGCCATGGGGAGGGTGAGGTCGCCGCGTAGATGCGCGACCAGCAGCGCCAGCGACGGCACGGGGACGATGCGCACGCCATCCACCAGCGCCGCCTCTCGCGCGTCCACCTCCGGGACATACACCGCGTCGAGCCCCTGGTCGCGGGCAAAGAGCACCATCGGCAGGATCCCGTCGGTGTGGCGGAGCGATCCGTCGAGGGACAGCTCCCCGAGGTAGAGCACGCGCTCGGGCCCGACTTCGAGCTGGTCGGAGGCGATGAGTAACCCGACGGCGATGGGGAGGTCGTAGCCCGCGCCCTCCTTCTTCAGCTCGGCGGGGGCGAGATTCACGGTGATCCGGTGCATCGGGAAGGTGAAGCCCGAGTTCCGAATGGATGCGCGTACGCGCTCGCGCGCCTCCTGCACCGCGGTGTCGGGCAGGCCGACGACGTTGAAGGCGGGCAGACCGGACGCGATGTCAACCTCGACCTCGATCAGCTCGCCGTCGAGGCCGACCACCGCGCACGTGTAGACTTTCGCAAGCACCGCCGCACCTCCTGGCGCGGCATCATACCATTCGACCGGACGGCTCTCTCCGCCCGGCGCCCGTCGGCATCGGGAAGACGAACGGCTGGCGCGCCAGTAGCCCTCGGCGCACCGGTGGCCGGCCACGACCCGCGCCGCGGGGTCTCGCCCGTGACCGGCGGGCGGCGCCCGGAGCCGTGGGGAAAGCGCTCCATCCGCGTACTATGTGACCAGATACACGCACAGGAGCGAACCGATGAACGTGGATCGAATGCGAATCGTGTCCGATCAGGGCGTGCGCGTTATTGGGGCCGCGGATCGACTCCCCGATGTTTCGAGCGGAGACATGGTGCGCCAGGCGGCCATCGCCCGCGGGACGGTGGACGCGGAGAAGATCTGGATGGGCTGGGTGGAGCTTGGCCCCGCGCTCGTTTCCGCCGTCCATCACCACGGCGAGGCCGAGAGCGGGATCTTCATCGTCTCCGGCCACGCGCGTTTCTACAGCGGCGCCGACCTCGCCGCATCCTTCGAGGCGACGGAGGGCGACTTCATCTGGGTCCCGCCGAACGTCATCCACGTGGAGCAGAACGTGAGCAGCACAGCGCCGGTGCGGATGGTCGTCGCCCGATCGACGCAGGAGACGCTCGTGTTCAATCTGCCCACGCCCGCCGGCTGGACTCCCATGCGGTAGTCCTCGCCCCCTCCGGGGCGTATGCCCGTCTGACCATCACGCGGGAAATCGCGGGTTTCCTGCATCATCCATCGCTTCCGCTTGGCGTCGACCAGTTGCATCTGCGGCGGTTTGCCCAGACGAGCACGGCAGTGGCCTGCCAGCTCGGAGAGGCGAGCCGCATGGGTTTCCGTGATTGCAAGCCGCTCATCCGCTGGCATCAGGTCGACGTAATCTGGGGCGGATGACCGCGCCCGATAGCAGGCGTAATCCAGCCGCTCCAGCCACTGGGTGATCCAGCCCGCTTCCCATTCGGCGAGGGTGTCCTGGTCTTTGAGGCGCTGCAACGGGTCCTCGATGCCACGGCGCAGCCCCGCGTAGCCCGGCGCGATCGATCGTTGAGTTTCGGGATCGTCCAAACGACGTCCCGCGATGCCGAGGCGTCCGACGGGTACGATTGGGCCCAACGGGCGAGAGGACACGTTTGGACGATCTGTACGCGCGCGGGAACCGCGGAACCGGTTGTCAAATCACCGCACCCAAACCGTGCCGCTGGGCGAGATCGTGCACAAAACGGGCCAGCGCCATGTACCGCATCGCAGATCGTTGAGTGAGTTGACGCAAGGCGCAGGTCGGATTACCGTGTCGTGGGCTGCCCCGGTCTCCAGCGGAGGGTTGGCGCGGGGCCACCTTCGCGCGAGATTTTCCGATGGCCCACCACAGGAGGAGTGATGCTGGACCCCACACGGATCGCCATCGTCGCGACGGCGGCGATCCTGATCGCGAGCTGTGCGCCGAGCGCACCCGCCACGTCGCGCGAGCAAACGGGGGCTCCAGCTTCCGATCGTACCCTCGTCATGTCCATCGAGCGAGAGCCCAACTACATCTCGCCGCTTGCCCCCATCGCAGGCTTGGCCGCCACCGACTTCTACCAGCGGATGTTCAGCGCCTTTCTCGATTATTACGATGACCAGGGGCGACCGCAGCCCTATCTGGCCGAAGCGCTGCCTGAGCTGAACACGGATACGTGGACGGTGGATCCGGACGGCCGGATGGAAACCCGTTACCACCTCAAGCCCAACCTGACCTGGCACGATGGCGCCCCACTGACCGCCGACGACATCGCCTTCATGTTCCAGGTCGCCACGCCGGCCAACGGGTTCCGCACGGGCGTTCCGCCCTACAACATGATGGACAGCGTGAGCGCGCCGGATGACCGCACCCTCATCGTGTCCTGGAAGAGCGTGTACCCAGGCGCCGGTGTGTTGATGCTCGGAGGGGGTTCGACGCGGTTCGGGCTCGTCCCGTTGCCCCGCCACATCCTCGATCCGACGTTCCGAGACGCGGGTCCGGAAGCCATCCAGGACTCGGCGTACTGGTCGCGTGAGTTCGTCGGCTCGGGCCCGTTCAAGCTCGATCGATGGGAGCTGGGTTCGTACATCGAGGCTGTGGCGTTCGACCAGCACGTCCTGGGCCGCCCCAAGATCAACCGCGTGCGCCTGGTGTTCACGCCCGACCCGAACACTGCGTTCGCGGGCCTCCTATCGGGGGAGACCCAGGTCTCCCTCAATTCGATCACGTTCGATCACGTGCTGCAGCTTCGGCGCGAGTGGGCGGGGAACAATGCTGGCACGGCGGGCATCACCACCGTCTCCATCACCGTGGCCCTGTTCCAGGCAAAGCCGGAATACGCGAGCCCGCGGGCGGTCCGCGACGTCCGGGTGCGCCAGGCTCTCGCCCACGGCGTCGATAAGCAGACGCTGAACGAGACGATCTGGGGCGGCCTGCTCACCCCGCTCGACAGCATCTTCGATCCCGCGGCGGACTATTACCCCGCGATCGACCGCGCGATCGCGAAGTACCCGTTCGACCCTCGGGCCAGCGAGCGGCTGATGAGCGAGGCTGGCTACGTCAAGGGCCCCGATGGGTTCTTCGCCGATCCCGTGGAGGGGAAGCTGACCTTCGACTGGGAGTTCGGCCAGAACCGGCCCGAGGCTTCGGTGATCGCGGCGGGCTGGCGCACGGCAGGGTTCGACATCCAGGAGCACCCGCTCTCGCAAGCCCTCGCCATCGACGCCGAGGTCAACAGCTCGTTCTCCGCCATCAACGACAAGACCTCCGCGGCCGAGGAGAACCAGCAGATGACGCTGTATCGGTCGTCCGAGGTCAGCTCGCCCGAAACCCGATGGCGCGGCGAGAACCGCGGCGGCTGGACCAGCCAGGAGTACGATCGCCTGGTCCAGGCGTTCCAATCGACGCTCGATCCGTCCGAGCGCGTCCGCCAGCGAGCGGCGATCGCCCGGATTCTGACGACCGAGCTGCCGTCCGTCGTTCTCTCCTTCAACCCGAACACGCACGCGTACCTCTCGTCGGTGCGGGGGATCGTCCCGACCGGGCTCAACACGACCGGCCGGCTCACGTGGAACATCGAGCGCTGGGAGCTGGCCGCCGGCTGAGCGCCGCGCCCGATCGGGCAGCGCCCTCCTGAGATGCCGGCCACGGCCGACTTCGCGTCGTGGGCGCCCGGCCGCTTGACTCCCGGCCCATCCGTTCGTATGCTGCGCCCAACAAGAACGCGCGGCGATGCCTGATCGCCGCGCGTCGTCGCCGCAGGAGGTTCCGACCGGTGGAAGTCTGGCTCTTCGACATCATGCCCTGGCCCTATCGACAGTGGGAGATCCCTCACCCGTTCCCCGGCTCCATGTACGACCGGAAGCTCGGGAAGGAGCTGTACGACGGGCACCTCGCGCTCTACAAGCGCGCCGACGAGCTGGGATACGATGGCGTCTGCTTCGCCGAGCACCATTACGGGACCAACAGCGTTGACCCGTCGCCGAACTTGATGGCCGCCGCCGTGGCGACCCATACGTCCAACGCCAAGATCATCACGCTCGGAAACTGCCTCCCCATGCATGGCCATCCCATTCGCCTGGCGGAGGAGCTGGCGATGATCGACGTGCTCTCGGGCGGCCGGCTCGTGTCTGGCTTCATCCGCGGTGGCGGCGGCGAGTACTGGGCGTACAGCGTCGACATCGAGAAGGGCCGCTCCATGTTCAACGAGGCGGCGGAGCTGATCGTGAAGGCCTGGACGGCCGAAGAGCCCTTCGCGTGGCATGGCGAGCACTACCACTACGACGTCGTCTCGATCTTGCCGCGTCCGATGCAGCTTCCCCACCCGCCCATCATCGTCGCGGCCAACAGCGCCGAGAGCCTCGAGTGGGCCGCCGAGCGCCGCTACCCGTTGATGACCAGCTTCTCCCCCACCGACCAGATCGCGGAGACCTTCGGCTACTACCGCCAGTGCGCCCGCGAGCAGTACGGCTGGACGCCCCAGGCCAAGGACTGCGGCGTCAGCCGCCAGGTGTACGTGGCGGCCACGGACGCCAAGGCGCGCGAGGAAGTGGAGGAGCATGCCGCCTGCTTCTACAACATGCTGGCCGCGCCCGCGAAACAGGCGCAGATGGCCTCCATCAACGCCCGGCGCTACTCGGAGCGGAGCTTCGCGTACAAGTCGCGCGCGCACGAGCACATGCCGCATGGAGAGGCGGCGGTGTGGGACCGCGTGCAGCGGGATGGCCTCCTCATCGCCGGAAGCCCGGATACCGTGATCCGCAAGATCCGCGAGCAGCAAGAGGCGCTCGGGGTCGGGATCTTCATGACCTACCTGCCCTTCGGCAGCCTCGAGCCCAAGCAGGCGATGAGGAGCCTCGATCTGTTCGCGAAAGAGGTGCTCCCCGTTATCAAAAAGGACTGAGCGCCCCGCTGCCGGTCACGGCCCCGTCTTCTCGCCGATCCACCGACGGTGTGGACCCGTTCACACGGAAGGGACTTAAGCGAGCGTCGTTGCTATGCTTGCTTTCGGGTCCTCTGGCGTCCATATCGGGTTCGTGGCCATATCGATGGCCGTGAAGGACTGCTGAGCGGAGCGTCTCCGTCAAGCCTGTCCCCAGCGGAGTCGAAGGGCGAGGTCATTCGGGCTTCTCCCTCAGCGATATGCGTACATCCCGGGTGGGTGAACGTCCAGCGAGCCACGGGAGGTGGTCGGTGATCAATTCCATGCGATTCAGCCTGGCCGCGGCGGCTCTGCTGGCGGCAGCGATGGTTGTGCCCGGTCCTGCTCTGGCGCAGGACAGCCCGCAGTTCAACAATTGGGGACCCGGAATGCCCCCGCCGGACGATGAAGGCGTCGACGACGGCTCATCGTCGGCGGCGGGGCCGGATAGCGCCGCCCCATATGCCGCGCCAGCTCCCGGTCCCATCGGCAGCGGATGCTCGTATGATCTGCGGGGCATGTGGCGCGTGCAGGGGCAGTGGTCGTACGGCGGCAGCTCATCCTACTCCGCCACGGTCAGCGTGCGGCAGTTCCACCGCTACCTCCAGGCGATCCAGGACGACGGCACCAGCTACTACGGCATGTGCACCGGGAGCCAGGTGCAGTTCGACGTGTACAGCGGGTATCAGTACGCCGGCCGCCAGTACGGCAGCTTTACCGGGTCAACGCGCCGCTACCCGGACCCGCTGTCAAGCGACGCGGCCCCAACGTACGCAGTTCCCGCGCCGATCGGCGGCGGAAGCCAGCGCGGAAGCTTCACCTGGAGCACGTGGTACGGCTCTGGCAGCGAGACCTGGACCCGAAACGTGATCCGCCCGCTGTTTGATTCCCCCGGCCCTTAAGCCATCCGCAGGCTGCTGGTCGATCGATCGAAAAGAACCACACAGCTGCGTTTGACACGCGGCCGCCGCCGCTTTAGCCTCTCGTCAAACAGCTCGATGGCAGACGGGAGGGCACATGGACGCGCGGATTATCGATGCCGATGGCCACATTGTTGAAGACTCGCGGGAGCTTCGCGTGCGCCTGCCGGAGCCCTTCTGCAACCGCCGCGGCGCGCTCCTCGCCTCCGACGGCATGGACACGAGCATGGGCGGACGCCTCGGCGGGCTGGAGAACAACGACCTCCCCACCCGGCTGGAGGACATGGACCGGGAGGGAATCGACGTCTCGGTCCTGTTCCCGACCACGAGCTTCAACGTGTCCCAGGTCGTCGAGCGCGACTACGCCGTCGCCTACACGCGTGCCTACAACGACTACGCGGCCAGCGTGTGCCGCGCGAGCCCCCGGCTCAAGGCGATCGCGCTGCTCCCCTTCCAGGACGTGTCGGCGGCGGTCGCCGAGGCCGAGCGCGCGGTGCGCGACCTCGGTCTGGTCGGTATCGCGGTGGCAAGCCAGGGGATGAGAGAACACCTCGGCTCCCAGACCTACTGGCCGATCTACGAGACCATCGAGCGCCTGGGCGTACCCTTCTGCGTCCACAACCGTCGCGAAGGGCCGGCCGGCGACCATCGGTTCGACAGCTTCCTGTACATGCACACCATCGGTCGCCCGGTGGAGACGGCGATCCAGTTCGCGGGACTCATCTACGCCGGAGTGCCCGAGCGCTTTCCCGGTCTGCGGATCGGCTTCCTCGAGTGCGGCGTTGGCTGGGTCCCCTACTGGATGGAGCGCATGGACGAGGAGTGGGAGAAGCGGGGTGAGGTCGAGGCGCCCATGTGCCTGAAGCGGCCGAGCGAGTACGTCCTGCACGGCAACCTCTTCTTCGCTACCGAGCCCGAAGAGGGCATGCTGCCCTACGTCGGCGACCGGATCGGAATGAACAAGATCCTCTTCGCCTCTGACTATCCGCACTGGGACGGCATGTTTCCATACGTGGTGTCCACGATCCGTGGTCGACAGGACATCTCGGACGAGGCAAAAGCGCAGATCCTCGGCGATAACGCGAAACGGTTCTACGGCTGGGACTAGCGATCCCCTAGCTGATTTGGGGGTGTGGACTATGAAAGCGGGTATGCTGCTGGCGCTCGCCGTTGCGATGGCGGCCGGATGCGCCCCATCGCGCATGAGCGAAGCCGCCGATTCAGCACGGGCGGCCCGGGCCGATGTATCCGGGCCAAAGGTCCTGAACGCCGCCATTACCGAGGATCCCGGCAATTTTTGGGACGCGCTGACCGGCGGGGGCGGCAGCGGCTCGCGCGAGCTGGGCCACATGGTGAACCAGTTTCTCACGACAACGGCCTCCGATGGCACAGCGGTTCCCCGGCTCTTGGCCGAGCTGCCCGACGTGAGCCGTGGGACGTGGCGCGTCCTGCCCGACGGCGGCATGGAGACGACCCTGAAGCTTCGTGGCGACGTCGTCTGGCACGACGGCGAACCGTTCACGGCCGATGACGTCGCCTTCTCGTGGCTCGTCAACAAGGATCCCGACGTGCCGAACTCCAACGCCGCGGTCGCTCGGCTCATCAGCAGCGTCGACGTTCGGGACAGCACAACGGCCGTCCTCACGTGGTCGGAGCTGTATCCGTACGCCGACCGAATCGGGCATCGAGAGCTGTTCACCCTCCCCCGGCACCTCCTTGAGCAGCCCTATCAGGACGCGAAGGACGCGCTCATCGCGCAGCCCTATTTCAGCGACGCGTACGTCGGGCTGGGTCCCTACCGAGTCGAGCGCTGGGAGCGCGGCTCCGATCTCGAGCTTCGGGCCTTCGAGCGATATTTCCTCGGCCGTCCGAAGATCGACGTGGTGCGCGTCAGCTTCATTCCCGACGCGAACACCCTGCTGGCGAACCTCAAAGCGCGGGCCATTCAGCTCTTCCTGCCGCCCGGCGGACCGGACTTCGAGTCGCTCGTGCTCGTGAAACAGGACTGGGAATCCAGCGGGTACGGCACGGGCCTGATCGAGGTTGCTCGGTGGAAGTTCATGGAGCCGCAGAAGGGCCGTACCGCTCAGCCCGCCGACCTGTCGGACGCAAGGGCGCGGCAGGCGCTCCTCCTCGCCGTCAACCGGGAAGAGTTCGCCCGAGCGATGTACGGACAATTCGGAACGGTTGCCGATAGCTGGGTCCACCCCAGCTTCACCCAGTACCCGCAGATCCAGGACGCCATCACGAAATACCCCTTCGATTCCCAGCGCGCGATCGCCATCCTGGCCGACCTCGGCTGGCAGCGTGGCCCTGACGGCGTGCTGGAGAAGGGCGGCCAGCGCTTCTCCGTCAAGATGCGCGATCGCGACGATCCGAACGAAGCGCTTGTGATCGCAGACAACTGGAAGGGCATCGGCGTGGAGGGCACATTCGAGCAGCAAACGCCCCAGGAGCTGCGCGACCGTGTTGCGCGCGCTCAGTACACAGGCGTCGAGATCTCCCGCGGGTCGATGCCGCCCCTCACGATTCTCAGGAGCCTGCGCAGCGGCGCCATCCCCACGCCGGAGAACAAATGGGCCGGCTCAAACCGGGGCGCCTACTCGAGTCCGGTGTGGGATGCGCTCGACCGCGAGTTCGTCTCGGCGCTCGAGGAGACGAAGCGCGTGGCCATCGAGCGAGAGATGGTGCGCGTTCTGACCTCGGATCTGCCCCTGATGCCGCTGACATATGACCCGGACTCGATCCCCGTGGGCGGCGGACTGACGGGTGTACAGATCGCGACCGGCACCTCGCACAACGGGCAGATCATGCACACCTGGAACATCCACGAGTGGGACATGCGACCGCAGGCGAGCTAGCAACGGGCGCTTAGGAGCCGAAGGACAACCGCTCGACGAAGTACCGCGGGAGCCCAGCTTTCCGCATTTGTCGCTGCGTCTCCGCGATATCGTAGGGCACGCGCCGCCATTCCATCGCGGCCGCGTCGGTGTCGTAAATCAGGTAGGCGGCCCGCGGATCGTGGTCGCGGGGCTGGCCGACACTACCGGGGTTCACGATCATCTTGTACTCGGACACTTCACAGTGGCTGCCACTCGTCATGTGCTTCACGACGATCTTTGTCGGGGCTTCCACGAACGCCGAGGGGATGTGGCTGTGCCCAATAAAACACAGCTTTGTGTCCAGGAGGTTGAAGCTGGCCTGGGCCGCCCGCGAGTCCAACACGTACTCCCAGATCGGCTCGCGGGGACTGCCGTGGGCAAGGGTGACCCCATCGACTGTAGAGGTCGGCGTCAGATCGGCAAGGAAGCCCCGCGATTCCGGGGTGAGCTCCTGAGCGGTCCAATCGGCCGCGCGCGCCGCCTCGATATTGAACTCATCGGTGGAGATCGCCCCGACCACCGCGAGGTCGTGGTTGCCGGCGATCGCGCTCGCGCCCCGCTCGCGAAGGAGCGCGACGCACTCGTTGGGGCGCGGCCCGTAGCCGACGAAGTCGCCGAGGCACCAGATCGCGTCGACGGTGCCCATGTCTTCGAGGACCGCTCGCAGGGCCACGAGGTTGCTGTGGATGTCGGAAACGACTGCGATACGCATCGTGTAATCCTATCTCAGGATTATAGGCACGGTTAATGTGCCACCTATAATCTCATCGAGAGTGTTCGAACGTTCGGAAGCGAATTGTGCGTGTCTCCGAAATCGGTGAATTCGCGCTGATCGATCGGCTTGCGTGCACGCTCGGTGCGCAAACCTGTCCGGACCTCGTCATTGGCATCGGCGACGATGCGGCCGTGTGGCGCACGGCGTCTGGCGCGCTCGCCCTCGCAACGACCGATGCGCTGGTCGAGGACGTCCATTTTGACCTCAGAACTACCCCGTGGGAAGAGCTGGGGTGGAAGGCGCTGGCTGAGAACATCAGCGACATCGCCGCCATGGGCGGCCGGCCCCGGTATGCGCTCGTCGCGCTCGGGCTGCCGGGTGACCGCGAGGTCGCGGACATCGAGTCGCTCTACCGCGGAATGCGAAGTTGCGGCACGGAGTTCGGATGCTGCGTCGTCGGAGGAGACGTCGTGCGAAGCCCCGTCGTGAGTATCCACGTCACGGTGGTCGGCGACTCGCTCCCGGTCGTCGATTCCTCCGACCTGCCCGTGCTCGAGCGATCTCGCGCCCAACCCGGCGATGCTATCGCGGTCACCGGGCCCCTGGGCGGCTCCGCGGGCGGCCTGCGTCTCCTCACCGGGCGCGTGAATCAGGGGGGCGATCATGCGGCCGCTTCCCTCCTGCGACACGCCCACCTGCGCCCGATGCCACGCGTCGCGGAAGGGCTCGCGGCGGTCGAGGCGGGGATCCGATGCGGCATGGACGTGAGCGATGGGCTCGTCGCCGACGTAAACCACATTTGCGAGCGAAGCGGGGTCGACGCGCTCATCGACGCCGCGCGCGTGCCGCGATTTCCTGGGATCGAGGCGCTCTTCGGCGGCGATGCGCTGGATCTGGCCCTCGCCGGTGGTGAGGACTACGAGTTGGTATGCGTCGCGCCGGCGGCCACGCTCGATCGCGCCCAGGCGCTCTTCAAGGCGCGCGGACTGCGGCCGCTCATCGTGGTCGGCTCCGTGGCGGAGCCGGAGTGCGACCGCCCGCGGGCGCGCCTGCGGATGCCCGACGGCACGCGGGTCGAGCCGGTCGTCGCCGGGTACGAGCACTTTCGTGGATAACGCGCGGAGGGCACGAGATGGGTGAGCGAGCGTCTGTGCTCACGCGAAGCGAGGATCAGACGCGCGCGCTGGGTGAAGCGCTGGGACGTGCCGTCCAGGCTGGCGACGTCCTGCTCCTGGATGGCGCGTTTGGCGCCGGGAAGACGACGCTCGTCCAGGGCCTGGCGCGCGGTCTGGGTGTCGCCGACCAGGTCACGAGCCCGTCCTTCGTCATCGCCTGTGAATACGATGGGCGAGCTCCCCTTTTCCACATCGATCTCTACCGGGTCGAGCAGATGGACGGGACAACGCTCGAGGCTTTGGCCGAGTACTTCGGCGGAAGCGGCGTCTGCGTCGTGGAATGGCCCGGCGCCCTGCCGCCTGACCTCGTGCGCGATGCGACGCGCATCCTCCTGCGGGCAACGGGGGAGACCGAGCGACAGATCGAGATCGAGACGGCGTCGGAGCGGCTGCGCGACGCCTTCGTGGCGTTTTCCACGGACGCGCGTGCGCTGCAGAGAAGCGGAGGTGCTGGACATCGAAACCATCCTCGCCATTGATTCCTCCGGCGCGACGGCCAGTGTCGCGGTATACCGGGAGCAGGTGATCGCGGAGTGCGTGTGGCACAGCGGTCGGCGCCACTCGAGCCAGCTCCTCCCCACCATCGATGCGATGCTGCGCTTGGGAAGCCTCGATCGCGGAATGCTCACCGCCATCGCGGTCGCCGTGGGGCCGGGCTCGTATTCCGGTCTCCGGGTCGGGATCTCGACGGCGCTCGGGCTCTCGGAAGCGTTGGGCCTCGATCTGGTCCAGGTTCCAACCCTCGAGGTCATCGTCTGGGGATCCTGTCCTCCGGGCGCGGCCGAGAGTAAGGCTCCTCGCTCTGTCCGCGCCGCCATCGAGGTCGGCCGGGGTCGCTACGCTACTGCGCGCTACCGGCGCGCGGTCCGGCACGTGGAAGCGGAATCCGGGATCGAGGGCGCGGGGCTCGGGGATCTTCTCGCTCTGGCCATCGCGGAGCGAGCGCTCCTCGCCGTCGATCTCGACGCGGCAGCCCGAGAACGCGTGGAGCGGAGTCACGGGGAGCGGCTGGAGCTATCGTCGCCCGCCGCCAGCGCCCGGCGCGCCGGGCACCTCGCTGAGCTGGCGGCCCTTCGCATCCGGCGGGGGGACGCGGTGACGGGCGCCGTCGAGCCGATCTACCTTCACTGAGCGAGGACGGGCACTGAGCGAGGACGGGCACTGAGCGAGGACGGGCCATTGTCTGGTAGAAATGGCGGACTGTGTTCGCAGTGGCAGCAGACCGCGTCGCTGCAGGTGAGTGAGCGCTGCATTCGAATCGATTGAAATACGTGATCGAGTCGATGGAGATCCGCCACATTCCGGCGGTTTCGGCCATCGAGAACGAATCGTTTCCCACCGCGTGGCCGCCTTCGGCATATCGCCGAGAGATCGAGCGCAATAAGATGGCGTACTACGTGGTCGCCAAGCGCGTGCCGGAGATCGTCGCGCCGCGCCGTGATCCGCGATTTCCCGTTGAGGCCAACAGCCACGACGGTGCCGACGGGCTGCTGGGCAAGCTGAAAGGCCTCGTGCGCGCCGGGCGGCTCTACAGCGCTGAAGAGGCTTTCGAGCTGGAGACGATCGTGGGCTACACCGGCATGTGGATGATGGTCGACGAGGCGCACATCACCACCATCGCCGTCGATCCTCCCTTCCGCGGAGAGGGGATCGGGGACCTGCTGCTCGTATCCCTCATCGATCATGCGTGCGAGCTGAGCGCGGAGACGGTCACCCTGGAGTGCCGCGTTTCGAACACCGTGGCTCAGGCGCTGTACCGCAAGTACCGGTTCCACGACGCGGGCATTCGCAGGCGATACTATAGCGACGACGGCGAGGACGCGCTGATCATGACGACGGAGCTGCTGGACTCGCCGGCTTTCCAGCGGACGCTGGAAGAGAATCGCCGGCTTCTCATGGACCGGCTCCGCATCGATTGAGGCTGCCACATGGCTCACACGCTCCTCGCCCTCGACGCCAACTCGCTCATCCACCGCGCCTTTCACGCTCTGCCACCCCTGACGAGCGCCAAGGGTGAGCTGACCAACGCGACCTACGGCTTCACCATGATGCTGCTTCGGGCGCTCGACGACCTGCACCCGACGCACATCGCCGCCGCGTTCGACACGCCGAAGCCCACCTTTCGCCACGAGCGCTTCGAGGCGTACAAGGGCACGCGCCCGCCCACCCCGGACGGGCTCGCCCACCAATTCGCCCGCGTCCACGAAGTCCTCGACGCCTTGTACGTCCCGATCTTTCGGGTGGACGGGCTCGAGGCGGATGATCTGCTCGGGACCATGGCAGCGCGGATGTCCGAACAGGGTGTCGACGTCATCGTGGTCACCGGCGACACGGACGCGCTGCAGCTCGTCGGGCCGCGGGTCAAGGTCCTGGTGCCGCGCCGCGGCGTGACGGACACCGTGCTGTATGACGAGGACGGAGTCCGAGAGCGGTACGGTCTCGATCCCGGCCAGCTCGTCGATCTGCGAGCGCTCCGCGGGGACGTATCGGACAACATCCCCGGCGTGCCGGGAGTCGGCGATAAGACGGCGACGAAGCTCCTGCAGACCTATGGTGACGTCGAGGGCATTCTTGCCCACCTCGACGACCTCGGGCCGAAGTTGCGCGACCAGCTCAGACCTTACGCCGATCAAATGCGCCTGGCTCACGACCTGGCGCGGATCCGGCGCGACGCGCCTATCGAGCTGGAGCTGGACGCCTGCGCCGTTCGCGAGCCGGACCGGGCGCACGTGCTTGCGCTGTTCCACGAGCTGGGATTTCGCACCCTTATCGAGCGGCTGCCCGCAGCGCCGGGCGCTCAGCCGGCGCACCGGCCGCCGACGCGCGATGGAGCGGCCAGCGCCAACGGTCACCAGCTATCGCTGATCGCGGTGGAGCCCGCCGGCGGCCGCGCGACAACGCGGTCAGACCGCCGGGTCGTCCCCTCCGTCGAGGAGCTGCGGAGTCTCGTCGGCCACCTGACCGATTCCGACTCGCGCGGCGACCGGGGCGTCGGCATGGTCTGGCTCTTCAGCCGTCCCGACGCCATGCGTGCCGAGATCCTCTCGCTCGCGGTGGCGGTCCCGGGGGGCGAAACGTTCGCCGTCCCATTTTCGGGCGCCGCGTGCGGGTCAGGCGACGATCGGCGCGAGCCGCTGCCCCTGAGGGAATCGCTGGAGGTCCTGCGGCCCTTCCTCGAGGATCCCAGCATCCGCAAGTCGAGCCCGAACGTGAAGCAAGCGATGGTTGCGCTGGCGCGCTGCGGCGTGTCGCTGCGCGGCGCAGATTTCGACTCCAGCCTCGCCGCCTATCTCGTCGAGGCCTCGCAGCGCACGCTGAGCCTCCAGGACCTGTCGTGGTCGCGGCTCAACCGCGAGCTACCCGGCATCAAGAGCGTGACCGGCGAGGGACGGTCGGCGCTTCCGCTCGATGCCGTCCCCATCGACCGCATGGCCGCGCACCTGTGCGACGAGTCCGAAGCGCTTGTCGAGCTGGAGCCGATCCTGCTGCGCGAGCTGACCGACTCGGGTCTCGACGAGCTGTACCACGAGGTGGAGTTGCCGCTGGTCGACGTGCTGGCATCGATGGAGCTGGCCGGAGTCGCGGTCGACGTCCCGTATCTGATGGAGTTCAGCCGCGAGCTGCACGAGCGCCTCACGACCGTCGAGAGCGGGATATTCGCGGCCGTCGGCCACGAGTTCAACATCAACTCGTCGCAGCAGCTCGCGACCGTGCTATTTGACGAGCTGGCGCTGGGGGGCGGGAAGCGGACCGCCACCGGGCGGGCGTCGACGGCGGCCGACGTCCTGACATCGCTGCGCGGCGTCCATCCGGTGATCGAACTCATCCTCGAGCATCGGGAGCTGACCAAGCTGAAGTCGACCTACGTCGATGCGCTCCCGCTCCTGGTGCACCCGGAGACCGGGCGGATTCATACGACCTTCAATCAAACGGTGGCCGCAACGGGCCGCCTCTCATCCGCCGAGCCGAATCTCCAGAACATCCCGGTGCGTACCGAGCTGGGACGGCGAGTCCGCCAGGCGTTCATCGCCCCGGAGGCCGGTTGGAAGCTCCTGTCTGCCGACTACAGCCAGATCGAGCTGCGCGTCCAGGCCCACCTGACCCAGGACCCGACCCTCCTCGAGGCGTTCCGTCTGGGCCTCGACGTGCACGCGGCCACGGCGGCCGAGCTGTTCGGCGTCGAGGTCGACGCGGTGACTCCCGATCAGCGCCGCCTCGCCAAGACGGCGAACTTCGCCATCATCTACGGAATCAGCGCCTTCGGTTTCGCCGAGCAGACGGGGCTGACGCAGGCACAGGCAGCCGACTTCATCCGCAACTACTTCGAGCGATTCAACGGCGTCAGCGCATTCCAGAAGCGGCTCATCGCCGAGGCGCGTGAGACGGGCTCCGTGTCAACCCTCCTTGGAAGGAAGCGCACGATTCCCGAGCTGCGGTCGCACGTCCATGCCGTGCGCGCGGCGGGCGAGCGCATGGCCATCAATGCCCCGGTTCAGGGCACAGCCAGCGACATCATCAAGATCGCGATGACGCGCCTCCGGGACGCGATGGCGGATCGGGCGATGCGGTCGCGCATGGTTCTGCAGGTGCACGATGAGCTGCTCTTTGAGGCGCCCGACGAAGAGTTGGACGACCTCAAAGCGATGGCGAAGGAGATCATGGAAGGCGCCCTGATCCTGAGCGTACCGCTGGTCGTGGATCTGCGCGCGGCCCCGAACTGGGGCGCGATGTACTAGCTCAACGTTCCGGCGGGGAAAAACCCCGCCCAAGTCGAATCTGCCGTTCCCGTCCGGTAGGGCTTGTCCCCAGCCGAGCCCACGATCCAGCAGCTGTCCACCATCGCCTGGGTCCTCTACACACCATCGCGGGGCTCGCGCAGCGCTCTGCGGGGCAGCTGAGGCGGTACCATAGCCCGGGCGAAATCGCCCGGGAGGATAGCGATGCGATCAGCCGCTGAGCGGCGCCAGGCATTTCGAACGATGCTCAACGGGGCCGACCTCGTCGTGGCCCCAAGCTGCCCCGATCCTCTCACCGCCCGGCTGGTCGAGCGGATGGGCTTTCCCGCCATCCACGCGTCGGGGAGCGTCTTCCACCGAACCATGGGCTACGCGGACGCCGGCGTCCTCACGATGCACGAGATGCTCGACCGAATCTGGGCCCTCGCGGACGGGTGCGATCTGCCCGTCATCGCCGACGCAGACACCGGCTTCGGAAACGTCGTGAACGTGGTGCGGACAATACGCGAGTACGAGCGGGCGGGCGCATGCGCGATCCACATCGAGGACCAGGTCACCCCAAAGCGGCCCACGCACCAGGGCGTCGAGGGCGAAACCATCTCGCGCAAGGAGATGGTGAACAAGATTCGAGCGGCGGTCGACGCTCGCTCTGACCCGAACTTCATCATCATCGCTCGGTCCGAAGTCAAGGGCGACCCGAAGGAGGTCGTCGAGCGGCTGGCCGAATGCGTCGAGGCGGGAGCCGACGCGGCATGGGCCGGCGGTGACGAGAAGGCCGTTCGAGCGTTGCGAGCCGCGACCCCGGCCGCGCTCGTCGGCGTGCTGCCTCGCGGCGCCACGGCGAAGCAGTACAAGGAGTGGGGGGCGAACTGCGGCGTGATCCCGGGGGCGCTCCAAACGGCGGCGCTCCATGCCCAGAAGCTGTTGCTGGAAGAGCTGAAGCGGACGGGCACCACGGCCGGCTATTTCGCGGGGATTCCCGGCATCGAGGAGATGCAGCAGTTCTACAGTCGGCAAGGGAACGACGAGCTGGAAGCGATCGAAAAGCGGTTCGGCGGCGGGTGAGCGTGGGCGAATCCGCGACTCGGCTCGCTCGGCGGCCCGTCGCCGTGCGGATCGGCGGACTCGCCGTCGGCCTCGTCTTCGCCGCCGTCGTCTATTCTTGGGCGCCAGGGCCGCGACCGGCCGGCGCGGACGACCAGATGGTAATCGGCGTGTCTCAGGAGGGGAGGCCGCTCGTCGTCTCCCGCGTCGGGGATGGTCCGTCGTCGCTTTTCATCATCGGCGGGCAGCACGGCGGCCCCGAGGCGAACACCGTTCGCCTGGCGGAGCAGCTCCTGGCGCATTTTCAAGAACACGTCGATGAGATCCCGCCGAATCTTCATCTGGACGTCATGACCGTCGCAAACCCAGACGGCCTCGCCTCGGGCGCCCGACAATACGCCAGCGGGGTGGACCCGAACCGCAACTGGGGCGGGCCGGACTGGGCGGCCGACGCCGCCGACAGCAATGGTGTGTTTCGCCCGGGTATCGGAGGCGCGGAGCCGTTCTCCGAGCCGGAGACACAGGCCGAGCGCGACTACATCCTGCAGACGGACCCGCTCTTCACCATTAATTACCACAGTCGCGGAGGATTCATCTTCGGCGGCCGCACGGAGCTGTCCGGACGCCTCGCCGACGCCTACGCCGACGCCGCGGGCTACCGGCGGAGCGGGGCCGGCGGCGCCAGGAGCCTGCTGGGTTATCGAGCGACCGGAAGCATGAACGTCTGGATGGGCGACCAGGGCTACGCCGCGATCCTGGTCGAGCTGACGTCGTCGACGGAGGCGGAGCTCGGCCGTAATCTGGCGGGCGTCCGGGCCGTACTCGCCATCCTCAGCGCGGGTTGACCGTCGCCGCGAGCGAGCCGCAGCTCGTTCGTGTGCGGTCTGGCGGCTGGGTTCGGGTCGCGGGAGTGAACCGGTGTGGGGGGAGCGCTCCCCCCACACCGGTTTCGCGATCGGTTGGTCGCGGAGTGCGTCGAGGCAGCGGCGCCAAGGTGACCGGGCCCCCCGCTCCCGCCGAAGCGGGGCGAAGGGCCTCGAATGCCCCCGCTCCCACCGAAGCGGGGCGAAGGGCCTCGAATGCCCCCGCTCCCGCCGAAACGGGGCGAAGGGCCTCGCATGCCCCCTCTCCCGCCGAAGCGGGAGAGGGCGGGGGTGAGGGCAGCCCACAGCCTGGCGCCGCATGCCTCCCTCAGGACTCTAGCGGTCCGACGGCGACATCGGGTCGGCCGAGCTGTTGGCCGACCCCTGGTCTCCACCGGCCGCCGCGCTCTGCGTGCCGCCCTCGCCGCCCACGGCCAGCGACCGCGAGCGACTCTTGCCGCCGTTGCCACCGGTGGCGTTGTTATCGCTCTGGCTCACGACCGAGTTGTCGCTGGTGTTCATCCCGCCGGACGAGTCGCAGCCACAGTCCCCGGAGGAGCCGCCGTTCGACCACTCGGATCCGCTCGACTTCGGAGACGAGCAGCCCCAGGGGTCACGGATCCCGCCGCCATTGGCGCATTGAGGGGTGACGTTCACGCCCTGCGCCGCGCCGATGGAGCCCTTCGAGCCATTCGAGCCAGCCTTGGCGTTGCCGCCGTCGCCGCCCGTGCTCTCGGAGTGGCTCTTCGCGTTCCCGCCATTGGCGCCCTTGTTGGTCGCGCTGACGACCGAGGGCATTCCGTGCGGATGGCTGGAGTAGCAACCACACGCGTTCGACCAGATCCCGCCGGCATAGCCCGGTGAATCGCTCTGGCCAAACCAGCCACCGTTCCAGGAGCCGGAATCGCCCGAGTCGCAGCCGCACCAATCGCTCGATCCCTGGCCGCTCGCAGTGGCCGTCTGGGTGCCGCCGTTGCCGCCGAAGCTCGTCGCCGAGCTGGTGCTCTTGCCGCCGTTGCCGCCGGCGGCCGTGTTGCCGCTCTGGCTCGTGACCGAGTTCGAGCTGCTGTTGCCGCCGCTCGTGCTGTCGCACCCGCACGAGTCTCCGCCGCTCATCCAGGAACCGTGGGAATGCCCACCTCCCTGGTGCGTGTACTGCGGGGCCACGTTGATCCCCTGGATCACGCCGGCCGAGTGCCCGGCGCCGTTGGATCCGGCGCTCGCGTTGCCGCCGTTGCCCCCGGAGCTTTCGGACGAGCTGCGCGCGTTCCCGCCGTTTGCGCCGGCGTTCTTCGCGGATACCCGCTGGCCCGAGGACTGGTGGGAATCACACCCGCAATTGGAGGAATCGCTCGATCCCTGGCCGCTCGCGGTGGCCGTCTGGGAGCCGCCATTGCCGCCGAAGCTCGTCGCCGAGCTGGTGCTCTTGCCGCCGCTGCCGCCGACGGCCGTGTTGCCGCTCTGGCTCGTGACCGAGTTCGAGCTGGTGTTGTCGCCGTGGCCCGTGAGCTGGACGGTCGTCTGCGGCGCCACGTTCACGCCCTGAACGACGACCAGCGAACCGTTCGCCGAGTTCGAGCCGGCGCTGGCGCTTCCACCATTGCCGCCCGTGCTCTCCGAGTGGCTCTTCGCATTGCCGCCGTTCGCGCCGAAGTTGCCCGCGCTGACGCTGCTTCCGCCGTGCGAGCCACCGCAGCACCCGCTGATCCATCCATTGCCGCCGCCGTTGGCAGTGGCTGTCTGGGTTCCGCCGTTCCCGCCGGTGCTGCTGGCGCTGCTGCTGCTCTTGCCCCCGTTGCCGCCGGTGGCGCTGTTGTTCGACTGGCTGGTCACGGAGTTACTGCTGGAGTTGTCTCCATGTCCGGTTCCCTGGATCGCCGTTTGGGGCGCGACGTTCACGCCCTGAATGGCGATGAGGGAATGACTCGCGGAGTTCGACCCTGCGCTGGCATTGCCGCCGTTGCCACCGGTGCTGCTCGACTTGCTCGACGCGTTTCCACCGTTGGCGCCGACATTCGTCGCGCTCGTCTGCTGAGACGGATGGGATGCCTGGCAGCACGGGTTCGAGCCGTGCGATGGCCCCTCATTCGACACGCCCGACGGCTGCGACGGACAGCACGGGTTCGAGCCGTGCGATGGCCCGTCACTCGACACGCCCGACGGCTGCGACTGGCAGCAGCCGGAACCGGTGTTATGGAGCGTGCTCGGCCCGCTGAGCGGCAGCGTTGCTCCGCCCGGCTGGCTCAGTCCACCGCCAGCGGGCGAGCCACCGCCCGGCTGACTCAAGCCACCCACAGCCGGGGAGGTGGCCCCTCCTGCGCCCGGAAGGCTCGGGCCATTGGCGAGGGGAGCCGCCGGAGGCGCGCTGGGTACGATGCCGCCGGGCGCCGCGCCTTGCCCGCCTCCGGAGGACCCGCCGAGCACGCCGCCCGGTGAGAGGACTTGCGCCGACGCCGCGTCGGGCCCGGTCAGGAGAAGGAACGCGCTGGCTAGCGCGAGACCCACGGCGAGGCCGGCCAGGCGGTGAAGGGGCAAGCCCCCGGTTCGGTTGCAGAGTTGCATTGATGCAACCTCCTGGTTGTTGCTGATTCCGTTTCGTTTTCCGCTGGTGACGCGCATCTGCACACGCGATCCGGCGGAGTCCCGTTGAGGACGGGTGGGGCGCCGTGCACCGGGCGACCTGGCAGGGTCGAGACCCGAAGTGGGCGCCGCCACCCGCCTCGATCTCGCGACGACAGGCTCGTTGAATGGGCCCACGGCTGGCGCCTGCGCTGGCAGCAGCAGATGCGCTTGGCGCCGGTCGCGTCCCGAACGACGATGAGTCGCGCGAGGGCGGGTGGGGCGCCTAGCCTGGGGGTGCAGCTGGGGCGAACGCCCAGCTCGGGAGCCGCTCGGTCCGGGCGGCAACACGGCCAAGCGGCCGGAGGAGGATCAGGATTGAAGTGAGAAGGATGGCAACCGCTCCCCCCGCGCTGGCGCCACCGCTGGCGTCGCCGTTGGCGAGCAGGCCGAAAGGCGTGACTGATCCCAGGGGCGGCTGCGGAACCGGACTTCGGAGCGGGGAGAAGGGGCTGAGCGGCGCCACGACCGCGCCGCGGACCGCGCGAGCCGCGATCTTCGGCGCGGAAAGGGAAGATGGCCTGGCCTTTGCGTCGGCCTCTGACCGGCGCGTGGATGCGCCGAAGGCGGCGACGTGGGCCGATTGCGGCGCACCAATAGCCTGGCCGGGTCCGCGCTCGGGCGAGGATCCGCCGCCGCCCATTGGGAGCCGAAGGATCGTCGCGGGGTTCGCCGCCGGCGCGGACGCGAGGACACCATTTCGCGCGGCTGGGCCAGCGCCGGGCCCGTCCTCGTCGCCTGTCCCGTCATGCGACTGGTCCGGGTTGCGAACTGACGACGCCGGGAAGGAGCCGATGACCGCGTCCTGCGCTGAGAAGGGCTGCGGCAGAGCTGAGGCTCCTCCTCCCACCCGTGCTGATGGCGCGTCCGGTGACACGCCGGACGGGCGGACGCGAGGTCGACCACCGAACGACACGCTCTCGGTTTCGACTCCCCCCTCGAGCCCGACGAGAACGTCCTGGACTGCACCGGCCACGCCGTCGACGGCCGTGATGCCTTGCTGGCCCAGCGCATCGGACTGCTGGGCCAGTTCGGCCACGGGGGCAAGGGCTGACGTGAAGGGCTTCCTCATCGGCTCAGTGACCGCCCCGACGCGGTCGCCCAGGAGGCTCAATGCGGTTCCTACCACGGAATTCACCGGGCCGGTGGCTGTCGCACGCGGCTCGGTCAAGTCCGAGACCGGAGCGAGCCCCGATTTGGCGGGCTGGATCGCGGCACCGATCGGGCCGGTTGCGGCCGCGAAGGGCTCCGTCAGCGGCGCCGCGAGGCGCTCAAGCGTGCCGGTAGCAAAGCTGGAGGTTGGCTGGACGAGCGCGATGACGGGAGCGACCGCTGTCACGACGGGCTGCGCAGTGGGCGCGATAGCGGACTCGATGCTCCCGCCGATGATGTTCAGGGTCGGCTCGAGGGTGGTCGCCACCGGCGCGACCGTCGCCGCCAGCGGCTGGGTAACGGGCGCCGCCAGGTTCGCGACGGCGCCTCCCGCGAGACGCACGGTCGGCTGGAGGGTGGTCGCCACCGGCGTGACGGTCGGCGCCAGCTCCTCGGTCAACGAAGTCGTTGGGGCAAGGATGGTCGGAAGCGGGTGGGCCACGGGTCCCGAGAGGCTGTCGATGGTCCCCGCAGCACCGCGGATGGTGGCCTGGAGCAGGGAGCTGCCCGTCTGGGTCAGGGCCGCCGGAGCGAGGGGTGAGGTGGCGGGCTGGGTCGGTCCAGTTGGTCCGGATGTGATGGCCGCGAGCCCGGTCCCTTGCCGAGCCAGCCTCGTGGTGCGCTGTGATGGCGCCTGGATCAGAGCGGGCGCGCTCTCCAGCGGCTGCCGAAGCGCCGACGTCGTCCCGACGACTGGCGATTCGAGGGCACCCGCCGCAGCGGACAGCGCACCGCGGGTTGTCCCGGGCGCCAGGCCGTGGGTTGCCGAGCCAACGGCCGGCAATCGTTGCGGAATCGCGCCCGCCGTCGTGGACGGCGCCGCCAGGGATGCGCCCGCACGCCCGAACGCGGTCGTCGGAATGGAGCTTCGCTCGGACGATCCGGCGGAGGCCGTGCCGGTGCGAGGGGATCGGACGACCGAGTTGACTACGGGCGGCGCGGCGCTCGTCGCCGATCCAATTGCGGCGCTCGCTGGGCTGGACGGCCTGGATGCGCCCCGCGCCGTCAGGTCGCGGGCGGTGCCTCCCATGGAGGCCGCGCTGATTGGGCTGGCGCCGGTTACGGTGTTGACCACGGACGAGACCGGACGGGTCACGCTTGCCACATTGGTCGCTGCGCCGGCCGACGGATCCGATTGCCCGTGGAGTGGGGTTGTCGCGCCCGCGCTGGGTCCCGGAACGGCGGATGGGCCGGATGAGCCGGCCGCCCTTTCGCCGCCCGTCGACGACGACTGGTGGAGCGGTGTCGTGGCGCCGGCGCCGGGCCCCGGCGCGACCGACGGGCTCGACACGCGAGCGGTGGCGCTCTGCACCAGTCGGCCCGCGCTATTCGCGAGCAACTCGGTCGCGTTCGCCGCGCCCCCGCGAGGTCCGGGTTGCGGGGCCTTCGGCGGCGCGCCGGTCGGGCCTGCTCCCGTTGCCGCGTGGCTGGCTGCATTGGCTGCGCTCCCGGCCTGGGAGCCCCCGTTCGATGCGCCACTCGCGATGTGGCTCGCGGTGCTCGCGACGCTGCTCGTGGCGCTCGTCACACCGCCTGCTGACTGGCTTGCACCGCTCGCGGCGCCGGTTACTGCGCGGGTAGCGGTGCTGAGGGCGCCTCCCGTCCCGGACCCTGACGTTCCCGCCGCAGATGCCACGGACGGGATCGCCATACCGATCAAGGCCAGCAGGGCTGAGACCAGAAGCGTGTGCTCAGGGAGATGGAGGATTCGACTCGACAACAGCTCGATTCCAAATGGGATTCGGCAGAAACAAAAACGCAGCAGCTTTACCCCCCAGCCTCTCGCTGGGCGATCGCTGCTGCCTTCATCCGGATGGAACCTCTGCCAAAGCCCCGTCCGGGGGTAGCGTCCGTGACCGAACACCAACGGTATTCATGTAACACGGTCAGCCTGATCGGCACAAGAGTGCGGGGGGAGCTGTCGCACGGCTGTAACGGCGCGCGCCGATCAGCTGCTATAGATGGTTCTGAGGCGCGCCTTCTCCACCTTCCCCATCGCGTTTCGGGGCAGCGTCTCGGCAAACTCCACTCGACGCGGGCACTTGTATGGCGCGAGGCGGGTCCGCGCCTCCGCCATGACCTGGTCCGCCGACAGCTCGGCGCCAGACGCTCGGATGATGACCGCCGTCACTCGCTCGCCCCAATCCGGGTCCGGCAGCCCGATCACGGCGCAGTCCTCCACGCCACGGATCGCGCCCAGGGCGTTCTCTACCTCCGCGGGATAGACGTTCAGCCCCCCGCTGATGATCAGGTCTTTGGCGCGGCCCACGATTTCGTAGTAGCCATCCGCGTCCTGTCGACCCAGGTCGCCGGTACGGAACCAGCCGTCCACGAAGGTCTCGGCGGTCTTCTCGGGCGCGTGGTAGTAACCGGCGAACACATTGGGACCCCGCACCCAGATCTCGCCGACATCCCCCTGTGCGACATCCGTCCCTTTTTCCGCGTCGACGAGCCGAACGCGAACGCCCGGCAGCGGCACTCCGATCTTGCCGGGCTTGCGCTCGCCCTGGAGGGGATTGGAGATGTTCATGCCTGTCTCCGTCAATCCATACCGCTCGAGGATGGTGTGGCCCGTTCGCTGCCGGAACGCGTTGAAGTCGGCGACGCTGAGCGGCGCCGACCCGGACACGAACAGGCGTACGGACTCGCATACCGCGGGAGTGAGATCCGCGTCGGCAGCGAGCCGGTGGTACATGGTGGGCACACCCATGAAGAGGGTTGCCCGCGGAAGAAGCTCGATCACCTGGGATGGGTCGAACCTCGGGAGGAATAGCATGGTCGCGCCTGCCCCCAGCGCCGCGGTGGCGGCCACGAACAGCCCATGGACGTGAAAAAGCGGGAGCGCGTGGAGGAGCACGTCGTCTGCCCGCCAACCCCACGCCTCGTGCAGGGCCTCGGTGTTGGCGATCAGGTTCGCGTGCGTGAGCATGGCTCCCTTGGGCGCTCCCGTCGTGCCGGACGTGTAGAGAATCGCGGCGAGGGGGTCCGCACCCGAGACAGCGACGGACTCGAAGTCCGGTGGGGCTGCGGCCGCGCGCTGCTGAAATGTCCCCGATGTCCCGTCGACGTCCAGGGTCTCAACGCGCCTGGCGCCCGCCTCGCGACTAGCGGCTTCAAGCGCGGCAATTCGCTCGGGCGCTCCGAGCAGGAGCGCGGTCCCCGAGTCGCGCACGTAGTACGCCACCTCGGCGACCGTGCAGCTTGGGTTGATCGGAACGAGCGGAGTCCCAGCGCGCAAGCACCCGAGATAGAGGGCGAGGAAGTCCGGGCATTTCTCGACCTGGACGGCGACGCGGTCGCCTGCCGACAGCCCAGCGTCGGTCAACGCGCGCGCCATTTGACCCGATCGCGCCAAAAGCTCGGCATAGCTTTGCGCGCCACCTTCAGGGAAAACGAGCGCGGGTTTGCCTGGATCTCTGGGGAAGCCCGCCCGAAGGCGGTCGAAAAGGTTTTCGGACACAACGCACCCCCGGCAGGACACGAGTATGCGGAAACGCAGCTCAATCCTACCGGATCGCCTTCAATGCTCCGCCGCGCCGGCGCGGCGGGGTTATAACTAGCCCTGCACCATGCCTGTCACCCAGTCCAGTTGGAGCGCACGAAATGCTGCGACGTCGCGCGAGCCATTTCGCGAGAGACCATCGCCCTTGACTTGCGTGCCGAGCTGGGCGAGCCGCCCGGCTCTTGTCGGCCTCGCCCTCGTCCTCTCTGCCTGCGGTGCCAGCGGGTCCGCGCCAGCGCCAGGTCCTGCGACGGGCGGGCAGGCGGCCCCGCCCGCAAAGACGCTCGTTGTCGGGATCCAGCGCGAGCCCACCGACCTCGGCGTCCTGTTCGGCCAGGCCACGGGCACGACGGCAGGCGGGGCCGGCAGTATCAAAATCATGGTGCACGACCGGCTCGCCGTCGAGAAGGATCTCGATCGATGGGAGCCACAGCTCGCCCTGGCCCTGCCATCGATCGCTGAGGGGACCTGGACGGTCAATGCCGACGGGACGATGGACACGACCTGGCGGCTGCACCGGAACGTCCGTTGGCACGACGGCGCGCCCTTCACATCCGACGATCTCCTCTTCTCGTTCCAGATCTTTATGGACCCCGACCTCCCGACGACCGGCAGCCAGCGCCGCTTCATGCAGTCGGCCAGCGCGCCCGATCCCCTGAACTTCGTGATCCACCGGTCGGGCACGTACGTCGACGCGCCCCAGGGAAACATCGGCGTCGTGCGTCCGCGCCACATCCTCGGGGATCTCTATGAGCGGGACAAAGAAGCCTTCACCAACAGCCCGTGGTTCACGACCGAGTTCATCGGCCTGGGGCCATACAAGCTGGAATCCTGGGAGCTGGGGTCGCATCTGGATCTCGCGCGCTTCGACGACTACTATCGCGGCCGGCCGCCACTGGACCGGATCGTCGTTCGATTCGTGGGCGATCCCAACGCGCTGGTCGCCGGTATCCTGGCGGGCGAGCTGGACGTGGTGCTGCCCGTCACCGTAGATCTCGACGCGGCACTCGATCTGAAGCGCCGGTGGGAAGGGACGGGCAATCAGGTGACCGTATGTATTCGGGCGCGATCCCGAGCGCGGCCAACCGATGGAGCGGCTTCAACCGCGGTGGCTACAACAGTCCCGTTGCCGACGATCTCTTCGAACGCCTGAACGTGACGATCGACGACGGCGAGCGCACGGCCATCATCCGCGACATGTTGCGCGAGCTGATGGGCAACGTCGTCCTTATGCCGCTGTACTGGGAGGTGGTGCCCACCCTCATGGTCAAGGGCGTGACAGGCCCCAAACACGTCGGCACCGATACGACCCGCAACATCTTCGAGTGGGACCGGTCGTGAGGCGGCTTACCTCGTGAATCGAAGGAGCTGGGCCGTCAGCTCGGCGTGGGCGATGTGCTCTTTCGCGTGGCCGTACGTGTTGACGGCCCACTCCACTCCGGTCAAGACCTGGTCGTGGGGGCGCGAGTACGACGCCGTGAGCGCATCCTCGGAGATCAGGGCGAACATCTCGTCGACGCGGTCATCCGCCTCGTCGAGCAGCCGCAGTAATTCGCTCGCGGTCGTCGGGCGCGAAACGAAGTCGGCTGGGAGATTCCGGTCGACTGGATGGCCTGCGAGGCCGAAGAGCATTCCCTTTTCCGAAGCGACCGTGTGGCGTACGAGCACCGCGATGCTGTTGGTTTCGGGCCCAGGGGTCCAGCTCAGGGCTTCCGGCGCGAGGTCGACCACGACCTGCCTGTACCGTTCGTGAATCTCGTGAAACCATCGACCGAGCGTATCGAGGCGAACCTCCACGTTCGGCACCTCCGAATCAATTGCTGACGCGCCAATCATAACCGGGACGCCCGAGGAGCAGAACATGGTCCTGTACCTCTCCCATCAGGACACCGGAGACATGGACCTCCGCATGAAGGAGGTGGTTCCGAGCTTCGAGCAGGCGTATCGCATCATCGGCGAGGGCGTCGCCACGACCCAGTATCGCGTCCGTCTGGTCCACCCGCCGCTGCGGGACGGGCGCGGGACCGGCCGTCCCTGGGAGCGCGACCTGCGGATCCTGCCCGCCATCATCCCGGGGATGGGGACGGCCTGTCGGCTGGGGGCGACGGCGCGCGGGCACGGGGGTGGCGTGCTCCTCGTGTACTGGGACTACGAGACGATGGCGCTGCGGTGCATCATCTCCGACGAACTGGTGCACGGCGTTCGGAGCGCGGCGCCCGACGGGCCCTTCACGAAGTATCTGGCCAAGGCCGACGCGCGTGTGCTGGGCGTCATCGGAACGGGGCGCATCGCCCGCTGGGCGGCCGAGGCCGCGTGGTCTCAGCGGCCCATCGACACGGTCCAGGTCTTCAGCCGAGACCCTGCCCATCGAGAGGAGTTCTGCGCCTTCATCGGATCGCGGCTCGGCGTGAAGACCATCGACTGCCGATCCAGCGACGAGGCCGTACACGGCGCCGACGTCGTGGTCATGGCGACAGCCACTCGCACGCCCGTCATCAACGGCGAGGCCATCAGCCCCGGGTGCACGGTTATCTCCAATACGCCCGAAGAGTTCGACGTCGCCAGCATCCGCCGCGCGAGCCGAATCGTCACGACATCCGCCGAAGAGGTGATGGCCCACGTGCCGCCGATGCAGGCCGTGTATGACCTGATCCAGTCGGGGGAGCTACCGCCCGACGGCGGCATGGTGGAGATTACCGACGTGGTGGCCGGCCGCGATCCGGGCCGGCGCTCGGACGACGAGATCATCGTGTGCCTCAATGCCGGGTCGGGTGTCCACGACGTGGCGGCGGCGAAGTACGTGTACGAGCGCGCGCGGCAGCTCGGCCTCGGGACCGAGCTGCCGACGTAGACGGCTGGGCTCTTACGGCTCCTCCGCGATGCGCTGGATCTGCTCGGCGGTCAGGCGGTAACCCACCCAATCGTCGAGCGGCGCGGCGCCCAGCCCGCGATAGAACTCGATAGCGGGGGCGTTCCACTTCAGCACCTGCCACTCCATCCGGCCGCAGCCCCGCGCGACCGCCTCGCGCGCCAGGGCGCGCATCAGCGCATGACCGACGCCGTGGCGGCGCTCGCGCTCCAGCACGAAGATGTCCTCGAGGTACAGGGACGGCCGCGCCAAAAACGTGCTGTACGTCATGAAATACAGCGCGTACCCGATTGCGCGCCCGCCGCGCTCGGCCAGCAGAACGAAAAACGGCGGCGGCTCGGCCACGGCATCCAGCGCCAGGCGCGCTCGCGCCGCAGGGTCAGGCCCGGGAAGGCGCTCGTAGTCGGCGAGCGCTTGGATCAGCTCGAGAAAGGCGGGGACGTCCCCTGCACCCATCTGACGGACGCGGACGGCGTGGTCGTCGGCCGGGGAAGCCGCCGCGTGCTCGGTCACCGGACGTTCGTCAGGAGGACGGGTTGCCGGTGCCGTCCGCCTCGTCGACGCGTGCGAGGAAGCGAACGGCCGCGCTTCGGGTCTCGGCGGTCTCGCCGTGCCCGGTCCCGGGGAACACCTGAACCTGGGCCTGGACGCCCGCGCGGCGCAGCCAGCGCGCGTACGACTGGGCCCGCTCGACGCGCTCATCGCCCAGGTACGGGTCCCACTGGTGCGGCACGTCGGATGGATCGACGTCCTGCGAGCCGACGCCAATCCAGAAGGGGATCGAAGAGAAGTCATCCGCGTCGAACGACCACCCGAAGAGGTCGGGAAAATCACTCACCCCGAACGGGAACGGCAGCGCCATCGTCCCATCGGTCGACGAGACTGGGAGCGTGTAGGTGCCGGACGACATCATCGCCACGGCCTCGACCCGCCGAGGGAAGGCCAGCGCGAACCGATGGGCGGTCTGCGCTCCGCGAGAGAATCCGTAGACCAGGGCATGTCGCCGAGTGTTGTGGCCGATCAGGTCCGGGAGCCGGTCGAGCATGGTCGCGATGCGCGTCGCGTTGGCCGGGTCCTCGATCCGCAGCTCTGCCGGGTCCCGCCAATCGCCGTACCCGAAGGTCGGCGCTAGGACGGCCCACCCGAATTCGTCGGCTTGCTGGCGCAGGGCGTCCGCCTCGTCGCTGCCCGTGCCGCCCATCCCGTGGAGGACCACGAGGGGCGTCAACGGCCGACTACGGAGTGGCGGAACGTGGATCGCGAACTCCTCCACCTGCAGATCGGCTGACGTGCCGCCCACATCGATTGCCGTTTGATCGGCGCCAGCCTGCGCCGCCGAGTCGGCCCTCATGGGGTCGATAGGCGCCGCCGGCAGCTCCTGGGCGGCCGCGCCGTGCGTGGCCAGGCGAGCGAGGCCGGCGGCGCAGGCGAAGAGCAAGAATCCCAGGGTCCAGGGGCCGAGGCGCGCGAGTGGCCGACGGCGGGCGCGGTTGACTTCGTCGCTGCGCTGCAATGACAGTTTGGTGACCTCCTGGGGTCATCAGTCTAACATAAGAGAATCGTAAGAAGCGGCCGGGACGCTGTGGTACAAATTCGAGCATGGGTCCCACACAGCGCTGCCGCGGACCGGTCCGGACCTACATGACCGCGAGGCTCCTCCCGCCATGAACCGCGCTCCGCCCGCGTCCCACGACTCGACACGCTGGGGCCCCTATGTGCCCACCGAAGCGGGACGGGATGTCCGGATCGATCTCCTTCGCGGCTATTGTGTCTTCGCGATGGTCGTGGACCATCTCGCCGGGCCCTCTGTCCTCTACGGGCTCACCGGCGGCAATCGCTTCTACACCTCGGCCGCCGAGGCGTTCATCTTCATCTCCGGTCTCGTGATGGGTCTCGTCTATCGACGGCTCGTCGAGCGGGATGGGCTGGGCGCATCGCTTCGGCGGGCGATCGAGCGCTCGGCTACGCTGTATCTCCTGACGGTCACCCTCTCGCTGCTCTTCATCCCGCTCTCTGAGCAGCTCGACCTGCACTGGGCTCAGGGCGTGAGCTTCGAGGACCCGGTCGGTTTCGTCGTCTCAATCCTCACCCTGCACCGCACCTACTACCTGGTTGACATCCCGCTCCTGTACACCATCGTGATCCTGCTCTCGCCTCTGGCTCTCGCCATGCTGTCTCAGGGTCGAACGGCTGTGGTCCTCGCGCTCTCGTGGCTGGTGTGGGCCGCCTACCAGTTCTTCCCGGACCAGGCGGAATTCCCCTGGCAGATCGCGGGCAACAATCTCTTCTACCTGTCGGCCTGGCAGGTGTTCTTCATCACCGGCATGGTGCTCGGCTGGCACCATGGGACGCTGACGCGCCGCCTCGCGGCGTTCCCCCGACGCGCCGCGCTGCTCGTTTCAGGCGGCCTCTTCGCCCTCCTCATCGCCATCTATGACCTGACCGGAAATCTCGCATGGCTCTGGCCCACGGACCCGGATCGCGTCCGCACGGTTCAGGTGTTCCTGTTGGAGATGCTCTTCGCAAAAGGAGACGTGCGGCCGGGACGGATCGTCGCGTCCGTTGTGGTATTCGGGTTCTTCTACTTGCTGGTCACGGAGCTGTGGGTGCCGATCCGGCGCGGGCTTGGGTGGTTTCTCATCCCCCTCGGGCAGAGCGCGCTCTACGCGTACGCGGCGCACGTCGTCCTGGCGATTCCTGTGGCGCTGCTCGTCGATTCCCTCACCCTGCCCGATCGGCTCGTCGGCCCGTTCAACGGGGTGATCCAGATCGTCTCGCTCTTGATCATCTGGTTGCTGATTCGCCTGCGCGTCCTCTTCGTGAGCCCGAATCGGGGCTGGGCCCGGTACGCCTGGCCGGCGGCCGCCACGATTGCGTGTCTGGTTCTGCTGCCGCTGGATCCCTCCCCGACGGTGCCTGGCCTGGCATCGGCAACCGTGGAGCCGGACCCCTACGCCTCTCGCGTGGCGCGCGCCTTCGGGACTCCGGTCCCCGGCCGGCCGCCTCGAGGTGCCGATACGCCGGTGGCGCTCCCGCGCCCGAGCCTGCGGCAGCCGCTTGCCCAACATCTCCCATCCAGCGAGCCGCCGGCCAGCCCGTACGTCGGCCAGATTCGCGGGCTGTTTCGGAACATGGAGTTCTACAGCCCGTCCTTGAGCAAGGAGATGCCCTACCTCATCTACCTTCCGCCGGACTACGAGACGGAGGGGAGGCGGTACCCGGTGCTGTACATGCTCCACGGATATAGCGGCTCCAACGAGGAGTGGGCCGCATACGGGCTGATCGACGTCGCCGACCGGATGATCGCTGCGAAGGTCATCATGCCCCTCATCATCGTGTTGCCCCAGGGGGACTACAGCTACTGGGTGAACCTGGCGGACGATGGCCCCAAGTACGGCGACTACATCGCCCACGATCTGGTGCGCCACATCAACGCGACGTACCGCGTGCTGCCGGGCCAAGCCCACCGGGCCATCGGCGGGTTATCCATGGGCGGCGCTGGCGCGCTGACTCAGGCGTTCCACAATCCGCAGATCTTCGGCGTGGTCGGCGCCCATAGCCCATCCCTGCCGCGGGACGACGGCTCGCGGCCGTTTCTGGGCGAGGGGGCGGATTTTCAGACGCGCGACCCGATCTCTCTTGCTCGTAGCGCCCCCGACATCGACCAGCTGCAGATCTGGATCGACGTTGGGGACGAGGACGACTGGCTCGAGCGGGTCGAGCAGCTTCACACGACGCTCGATCGGCGTGGCATCGCCACCGTCTTCCAGGAATTTCCGGGCGACCACGACGGCGACTACTGGGCAGCCCACATCCCTGACTACCTGCGGTTTTACGACCAGGCGCTGAACCCCGAGCGTCGGCTCTGATCCTCACTGCGCTGTCCGCTGTTCGCGATACCCTCTTCGCTGCTACGATGACATGAGGCGCCGAGTTCGGCGGCGAATGACGCGAGGCGACGATCATGGCGACGAATCCCGATGTCGAATCCGGGCGGGAGCCATGGTCGATCCCGTACGATCCCCACGCAACCCTCGACGACATCTTCTACTGCTTTCGCCTTCTCCTCGGGCGGAGCCCCCACCGCGAAGAGTGGAGGGGCCACTCAGGGTATGAGGGCGCCGAGCTCGAAGGGGTCGTGAGCGCCTATCTGCTCTCGCTCGAATTCCAGCAGCGCGGCCTCCTCCGGCGCGAACCGCCGCAGGGGATCGCAGTAACCGAGATCGAAGGATTCAAGATCTTGACCGCCGCGGACGACCTTGCCGTCAGCGCGCAGCTGCGCAAGGGCAGCTACGAGCCCGGCGTCACGAGCGTGTTCCGCCGGTTCGTCAAGCCCGGGATGAACGTCGTCGACGTCGGCGCGAACATCGGCTACTACACCATGCTTTCCGCATCGATCGTTGGACCCACTGGCCACGTCCTGGCCGTCGAGCCGAATCCCCAAAACGTCAAGCTGCTCGAGGCGAGCCGCCGGGTGAACGGCTTCGATAACGTCACCGCCGTGCAGGCAGCGGCCGGCCGCGCGACGGGCCTGCTAATTCTGAACTCGTCTTATTCGAACGGAACGACCTCGGATCTTCCGCCGGAATTCACAGACGCCTTCATGGCGATGGAGACCGTGCCCTGTTTGCGGCTTGACGCCTTGACCGCTGAAAAACGTCCCATACGGTTCATCAAGATCGACGTCGAAGGGGCGGAATACAACGCGCTTTTGGGCTGCCAAAGCGTTATCGAGTCGGACCGTCCGGTGATCGTGACCGAATTCAGCCCCGGCTCCATGCCCGGCATCTCGCACATCCAGGGAGAGGAGTATCTTCGTTGGCTCACGCGTCTTCGCTACCGACTTGGCGTCATTGAGCCGGAAGGCAGTGTCGGAGATTTTGACCGGGACATCCCGGGCATCATGTCGGTGTACGATGCGCGCGCCAGCGACCATCTGGATATCCTGGCGCAACCCCAGGAGACGACGGCGGGGATCTAATTTTTCACGACGCGCTGGGCTTCCGCGAGCCAATCGTGGGCGTGGTGGGCGGGCGGAACCCAGCTCGGCGACCACCCGAGCCACCGCACCGCGAGATGGAGGCGGCATGCATCGAGGGCGTCCGCGAACGCCGGGTCCGCGCATCGGCCGTAGGTGTTGGATGCGCCGCGATACGCGTCGATGATGGCCGACCGCTCCGACTCGCTCCATCCTCCAGCCGCGAGCGCGGCGAGGTCGATGAGTCCGGGCGCGATGGCCGCCATCTCCCAATCGATGGGACAGACCGATTGGGACGCATCGTCGCGAATGAGAATGTTCGCCGCGAAGAACTCCCCGTGGATCACGGTTGCTGGAAGCGACAGGAGGCGGGGAATCGCCGCGTCGTGCGCGTCGACGACCGCGTCAATCTGGTCGTGCCTGGCGCTCCCACGGGCAAAGGCTCGCGCCCGATCGCTCCAGGTACGGTAGTAGCGCTCCTCGTATCGGAGGAGGTGGGCCGATGGCGCGATCGCTCGGGCGGCAGGGGCGAGCTGATCATGAAATCGCGCGGCCCAGCCGGCGGCGTGAAGCCATGATTCCAGGCCGCCGATCTGAAACAACAGCGACCCCTGCACCAGTTCGAGTACCAGCACGTATCGAGCGGATCGCGGCTCCACGATCGCGCCGAACCAGGTGGGGCCGACGCCGTATGGGTCCAGCGCGACGCGATAGGTCTCGATCTCGCGCACGGGGTCGACCACGAATCGCGGCTTCACGCTCGCGCTGCCGGGGTACGCGTCGTGTCCCGCGTCCTTGCACACGAGGCGGATGACCGAACCGTCGGCGCGGGTGACCTCGACCTCGTCCAGCGCCGCGCTGCTTCGACTGGGCGACGGGCGCGACTCGACGGCCACGACGGCGGGGCGTGGGCCGAGCTTCGCGGCAACGATGTCCCGAATCGCATCCGTGAGATCGAAGCCAATCCCGCCGGGTTGCGAGCGGATCACGAGGCCGCCCCGATCTCGCGGAGGATTCGGGACAGGACGAGATCAGAGCCGAAGAGCTCCTCCGCCAGGGCGCGGGCCCGGATCGCATGTCGTCGGTAGTCAGCGCGAACCGCTTCCAGCGCGCTGATCGCCTCGTCAACGGAGGCGAAGGAGAGCAGCCCCTCTCCGGTCGGCACGTGCCGGCTGAAGCCGGTCTCCTGGGCGACGACCGGGCGACTGGTCGCGAGGTAACAGGCCGACCGGTCGCTAAACCAGCCGCAGCGGGACAGCACGTACCCGCTCTTCGCGATTCCCAGCTCGGCGTACGAGCGCTGGATGAAGCGCTGGTACGCGTCGGGCGACGCGGCGACCTTTGTCGGGTCGATGGTCGTCCAGCCGTGCCGCGCGAGGGCGTCCAGATCGCGGCGCTCATGCGCGTGGATCGAGAGAGCGAGAAGGAATCGCTCGCGCGAGCGCGTGGGGATATCCATGAGCTGCCTCGTGGAGTGCGCCTTCTGTCCAAACAGGACGCCGTCGACTTCGATAGAGCCGTAACTGCGCCAGTTGCCGACCGTCGTTATCGGACCGGCATCCGGCGGGTCCACAGCCGGCCAGCGATCGAGGACGACCGGCGGCAGCGTGCGAATCCAGGTCACACCGCAGGTGGGGACCGGGCAGTCGGGCTCTCCGAGACCCAGTCCAACCGTGATGAAATGCGTGTGATCCGCCATCCCGACGTCGATCCCCTCGACCGCATGCCACAGCTGATTGAAGGCGGGGTCGAGATCTACGTACGCGCGAATGGGGATACTGCTGGTGATCTCCGGCCTGGCCAGCACGCCGGAAAGGTTGATGAGCGCGTCGCAACGGGCGGCAGCGCGCTGGAGGTCGCCAAACGTTGCGCCAACGGTTTCCCTGGTTCCAGCGAGGAGGAGCGCCGCCGAGCCGTCCAGGCCAAAGCGCCGGACCGTCGCCAGAAAGTAGGCGGCATTGTCCGAAGCCAGGAGGGATGCGCCGGTCGGCACGAGCGACGCTGCCGCGACCGGCTCGATGAAAAAGACGTCGTGGCCGAGGCGGCGCAGGCCGAGAACGTACTGGAGCGTGGCCCAGGTCGCTCCGCCGTGATGCGGCGTCGCGGCGAGCATGCCGCTCACAAGGAGCTTCTTCACTCACCAATCCTCGCGCATCAGGCGGCGAACGTGTGTTGAGGCCGATCGACGGATCGATCCCGCGAGTCCCCCGGGCGTTTCCGGCAGATGCCATTCGCGATCTTGAGCTGCGTGGCGGCGACTGCCTGCCAGGAATCGTGGCGGACGCGTTCGCTCGCGCGCTCTACGATCTCGCCGCCGAGGTCGGGGTTTTCCAGAATGGTCACTATCCCGTCTGCGATACCCGTCGGCGACGCGTCGTCGATCTGATACACGAGGTCCGCCACGTCGGCGAAGATTCGCTGCCGAGTGGTCAGCACCGGTCGGCTCGAGGCGAGCGGGAGACGAACAGCTCCGCTCGCCGATTCTGCGCTCTCGTGGTAGGGCAGCACGACGACGTCCGATGCCTGGAGGCCGGCAAGAATTTGCCGCGCCTCGAGGTACTCGGAAATGATGGCGCAGTGTCGGTCCAAGCCCAGCGCCCGTACGCGTTCCTGACAGATTTCGTGGTATGCGCGGGAGCGCGCATCCGGATGGAGCGCGGTTAGGGCGAGAAGCAGCACATCGGGATAGCGTTCGCGAAGCAGCGCGAGCGCCTCGATGGTCTCCATCAGCCCCTTGTGAGGAAGCGCGAAGCCAAACATCGCGATGATGGGAGCACGGGAGATCCCAAGGCTCCGCCGAACATCGCATCGGTCCCGGTCGGGGTACGGAGTGTAGGGATGTGGGGATCTGGCAACGTTTCCCCGAACTCCCAGGCTGGCGAGGCGCCTCCGGTCGTCGTGGGTGTGCACGAAGATGCAATCTGCGTCTCGAAGCGCCGGCGCGATCTCGCCAAGAGAGACCACTCGTCCGTCGATCGTCGCGTCGGACGTCGCGTGCAACGTGAGGATCACCGCGCGTCGGCTTTGTTTCAGGAGCCGGATCGCCCGCGCCAGGTCGTGCAGCTCGAAAAAGCCGAAATTGAATTGGAAATGGACGACGTCCGCGTCTGCCTGCTCGATGACGTCGATCGCGCGGCTCAGGTCGCCGTGCCACCGGTCGCGCCAGCAACGCGCGACATTGGGCGAATCCGGACTGAGCGGCTCGCCCTCGGCGGCCACGACGGTCCAGCGCGCGTCCATCGGGGGCGTCGCCGCGACGAGGTTCTGCGCGTACTCGGCGATGCCGCACCGGGTGTTCCACGTGGAGACCATGGCGATATGGAGGGGCCGTGCCCGGGGCGTCCGAAGGCGCGCGATCGTCTCCAGCGCTCGCCCCGCGACCCGGTCCTGGCTGTAGTCCCGTCGAATCGTCTCGAATCCCGCGTCCACGCGTCGCTGTACGGCGCGCGAGCAGCGATCCTCCACCATCCTTCGCATGTGGCGCCGGAGCTGCCCTTCGTCGGGCTCCGCCCATTCGGCCCCCTCCACGCCGAGATGGCTTTCCGAAGGGACGAGCCGGTAGTCGAGGAGGATCGCGGTGTCGTCGCGACAGAAGTCCGTGGACCCGCCGTAGCCGGTGGTGATCACGGGGACCCGGGCGAGCATGGCCTCGGCGACCGGCAGTCCGAAGCCTTCGGCCCTCGTAGGTTGGACCAGGCACGACGCGCTCCGGTACAGGGCAGCCATTGCCGATGGGGGTAAGTCTTCGTCGATGTGAACAATCTCCGGACAGTTGGGCACCGTGCGCCGCAGCTCCGTGACCTGGTCGCCGACGTCGTTGTGGATGTTGGGGAACGTCTTGACGATGAGCGCCACGTCATCGCTTGCCGAAAATTCCGTCGTGAAGGCGCGCAGGAGAACGTCGCATCCCTTTCTCGGAAAGCCGGACGAGATGTGGAGGAACCTGAACGCCTTGGCCGTCGTGAAGGGCGCCGCGTCCTCGTCGGAATTCGCCGGCCGCTCGACGACGTTCCCGATGACCTCGATGGGGATGGCCACGCCCGAGTTCCGAAGCACCGATCGGACGTGGTGGGATGGCGTGAGAACTCCGTCCAGGAAGCGATTGAAGTCGTCGGCCCACTCGGACGGGATCAACGAGTCCTCCCAGGCAAAGTTCAAGAGGTTCGTCTGACGCGGATCGAGGTCTCGGACACGCGGTGGGTACACGTTGCGGATCACGACGTCAGCCGGCCTGCGCGTAGCGTCGCGATGCCACATCGCCTCGAGGTCGGGCTTGTCGACCAGGTCTTCGGCCCGCGGGGTGTAATCACCGGGACCCTCGGTCGGATGGAGGGTCACGTCCGTCCCCGCGATCTGGGAGAGACCGCGGGCGAGGGCCCTGTTGACGATGGCCAGGCTGTAGCTGGTCTCGAACGGGCCCTGAATCTGAATGCGCAGCGAATCGCCGGATGAGGCGCCATCTTGGCGGCCTGTCACGTCGCCAACGATCGCGAGAAGACGCTGCAAGAATCCGCCGGGCCGCAAGGCGTCGACTCGGGCTCGCTGAGCATCCAGGACCTTTCGACGCAGTCCGACGTCCTGAACCACCTCACGAACGAGCGCCGCGACCATCGGGAGCCGCTTCTGGCGGAAGACGAGTCCGGATCCGCCCATTGTGTAGGAGACGGCCCCGGCGTCGAACGCGACGACGGGCACGTCGAACGTCATGGCCTCGACCAACGGCACGCCGAACCCTTCGTGCTCGCTCATCGAGACGTAGACGGACGCGGACCTGTAGTAGGCGACGAGATCAGCGTCGCTGACTTTCCCCGTCAGCATGACATCCCCGTCGACATCGTGCTCGGCGATCACGCGCAGCAGCTCCCGGTAGAACGGATCGGTCCGGTCGTAGTCGCCGACGAGGGTGAGGCGCGCTCGGGGGTCGAAGCGCCGCCGGTAATGGGCGAGCATCCGCACGAGGTCGTCCTGGCGCTTGTTGGGAGCGATTCGTCCAACGAACAGCACGTTCATCGGGCCAGACGATCGGCTCAAGATCTCCTGCGTCGGAGGAACGCGCAATAGGTCGTCGAGTCCAAATGTCACCGGCAGGACGGCAGTCTTGGCGAAGCCGAGGTCGCGCAGCTCGCGCTCGTTGAACTCGGAGTCCGCGAAGGCGAACGCTGCGTGCTCGCGGTACGCGCGCAACTGTTCGCGACCTCGTTCCGCGTATGCGGCGAGGTGCGGGTTGCCGACGAAAAAGGCTCCAGGAGTGATGTTGTGGTAGACGAGAATCTTGTGATCGGGAAGCGAAACGATTCGGTCGAAACAATCGAATCCCATCGAATGATGAACGAGGAGGACGTTGTCCGGGTTGGGTTGGTACCCATCGATGGTGGAGATGCGGTCGCGCAACGCGGGATCGATGTGCTCTGCGTAGATGTGGGATTCGTAGCCGGCCCGTTCCAGCGCAGCGCGGATGGCGAGCATCTCGTTGGTGATGGCGTCGCCAACGGCGGTACCGGAATGGAATTGGTGAATCTGCATCGTTCTCAGTCCCGAGTTGAAAAATTCTCGCGCCGGCTCCTACGCGGCGCCCGGGCTCCTACGACCGCGTAGTCTCGGTAGGCCGCGGTGTCGGCTTGCCCATAGGGAGCGACTCGCAGCACCTTTTCCATCGGGCCATCGCGCGCGGGCGCGGTGAACCTCACGGACTCAACGCGAAGGTTCGCGCGCTCGAACAGGTAGACGAGGAGCCCCGGGGGCACAGGTCGGACGTGCGTTGGGTCAAGGTAAAAGTCACCGAAGGCCTCAGGGCAGCTCGGATTCACGGTCTCCAGCACGATGGGAGCGCCATCGATGAGGGTCCGCTCGGCGAGCAAGAGGAGGCGTAAGATTTGGCTCGGAGCGAGATGCTCGATGAACTGGAACGAAGCGATCCCATCCAGACTCTTCTCGGCCTGAGCGTCCATGTACGCGAACACGTCGGCCTGAATGACGGGAAGATCGCGGCCTGCGCACGCTTCGACCATTTCGGCGCTCCGATCCACGCCGAGGATGCCAACGTCCTGTTCGCACAGAAGCTCCACGAACTCGCCGCGACCGCACGCGAGGTCCACGACGTGGCGTCTGCCGTGGAACAACGCGGCGTAGTGCGACTGCCGCTCTCTGATCTCCGTCCGCGATCCGCGGAACCGTTCCGCGAATCCAACGTAGTCGAACGAGGGCGACTCGGCGAGCGCCTGATCGCTTCCTACTCCGGCCGAAAAGACGGCGCCGAGCTGATCGAGGCGTTCGCAGAGCGACTCGAGGGCGTCAGCAATCCGCGTGATCTCCGCGGCGGTCAGTTGCGCATCATCCTCTTCATGCCCTGGCGCTGTCGGTTGCCGCGCGTGGCTCCCCGTCATCGCGGCCTCCCGTGTCGGTCGGCGAGCATGGCGTCCAGCCCCGCGAGGCTGACGCGCAGGCTGGCACGCAGGGCCTCGATCACGCCTTCGGCATCTGGGCCCGAACCAACTCCGTCGTTCGACGCGGCGCGCTCGGCGACGCCGTCGCCCGTCCGTTCGACTCGGGCATCCCGACGCTCGAGCGCAATGACCCGCGCGTCGATTTCGTCCAGGAAGTCCCCGAGGTTTCGAATGGCGGTGACGATGTGGCGGTTCAGCTCCGCTTGTTCTCTGAGCGCGCGTGACAGCTTGAGCTCTGGGGCTCCGTCTCCATGCTGTCCCGCGCCTGCCGAAGGCACGGCTTCACTGTATGACTTGAGCCTGGCGAGAAGGGCCGCGGTGTCGATGTTCTCCCGGGGTTCCAGAAACGCGTCGTCCATCGGTGAATCCCCAATTCCTGATTGGCCTCGAAGGCCTGGCGCCACGCGGTCGGTTCAGGCGGCGGACTTCTGGGCAATCGACCGAGCATCCGCCGTTCAGTAGGCCAGGTCTATCTCCTCGAGGAGGCTTGTCAGAACGCGGTTGGCGTCAAAATACTCACGAGCAAGCTGAAGCGCGGCCCGAGCGTGGCGCTCATAATCGCGAGCGACGGAGTTGACGGCGCGCGCCGCTTCCTCGACGGTGCGCACAACCAGAAGCCCTTCGCCGACCGGAATGGACCTCGCGATCCCCGTGTCCTGCACGACGGCCGGCCGCCCTGCCGCCAGGTACCGAACGGTACGATCGCTGAGCCACCCACCCTGTGATCTCACGTACATCCCCTGCGCCGCTGAGAACTCGGCGCCAGATTCCTGGACGTACGCGCGAAATCGAGCCGGGCTGTCCGCCACAATCCTGGGGTCCACGAGCCGCCAACCGTGGTGGCCAAGCGCGTCGCGGTCAACCGCGTCGGCAGGGTGAATGTCGAGAGCGATCTCAAACCGGTGCGGACTTCGGCGCGGGAGGTCCAGAAACTTTCGAAACTCGTGGACCTTCAGTCCGTACGTCGTGCTGTTCCATTCGATGGGGCCGTACGGGCCGCGCCAGGTGCCAACCGTCGTGAATCGATCCTTCGCGCCGTCGGACGACGTCGCCCAGTCGTCCAGCGTGACCGGGGGGCGAACCGGCTGCCACGGAAGGCCGCAGGTCGGGACCGGGCAGCCCTCCTGCCCGATGTTTGCGCCGACGGTAAGCCAGTAATGGTGGTGGTCGGGGAGGAGATCGGCCCGCCCCGCCGCCCACCAGAACTGCGTGAAGCCCGGATCGTCGTCGAAGAACGCCGTGCGTCGAAACCTGCCCCGCAGCCAATCGACGCGCAAATGCCCTCCGATGTTCACGAGCAGGGCGGTGTCGTCGGCGAGATCGCGCAGCTCCGTGGCGGTCATGCCGAAGCACAGGCCGCCGCGGCAATCGATTAGCGCCGCGCTTCCGGCGAGGTCGAACGCCTCGGCGACGTCCCACAAGTACGCCAGGTTTACGGATTCTTCGACCCGAGCCGTCGACCCGTCGCTTGCCACGCACACGCTCGGATCGATCTGCTCGATGAAGGCCACGTCAAATCCGAGCTGCTGAAATCCGCGGAGCCAGCTCAAGCGTGACCATGCGTTACCCCCGTTCCCGGGCTTATTCGCCAGGGCGCCGCTGACGACGATGCGGCTCATGGGTAGGCCGACCGCGCTGCATTTCTGTGTCGATGTCGCTCGATCAGGCGCAGGAAACCTCGCTGTTCCGGGCCGCGAGGCGGCGGCGCTTGCTCGGCCGGCTGGCCGTCGAGGCCGAAAACCATGCAGCGACGGTCGCCCCAGATCCGCGTGTGTCGACTCGTCAGGTGCGCGGCAAAGTCCACGTAATGGTCGAGCCACCAGAACGCCGTGCTGGGAAACAGGAGGTAGCCGGCGCCCTTCGCACGGAGAAGCTCCAGGTGAGCGAGCGCCTCGTCGCTGTCTGCCGGATGGTAGCCGGCGTAAACGCCGTCCGCGTTTCGCGGGAAGTGCCAGCCCTCGCGCCCGTCGAAGTCCAGCAGATCGTCGTCGCCTCTGCTCACAACGGCGACGATCGCCCCCGCGGGAACGATGGTTTGCACGACCTCGCGAACCCGCCGAATCAGCCCGCGGTACGGGTCATCCGTCGCGCGAGCGCTGGCGCCCGCGGCTCGATCTTGCCCGCTCGCCCGCAGCTCATCCACGTCGCGGGACAAATCGGAGAGCTGTGACTGCAACCGCCGAGACGCTTCCTCGAATGCGCCGATCGCGTCCATCAGCTGTGCGCGGACCGATGACTCCGTCTCACACAGCCGCGCGATTTCGGACGCGATGTTTTCGCGCTGCACGGTGGGGCGCGCGGCGGCCGTCCGCTGCTCAAATTCGTTCGACGCCATGGTTTCTCTCCCTGAGGTCGTAGATCTGGCACGTCCCCGGCTCGTCGAGGACGCAGGGGTAGCGATCGCCGAGGTGGGCGCGAAATCCCGTGTAGTGCTCGAACCACCAGAGCGCGGTATGCGGGAACACGAGGAACGCGGCCCCCCGTGTTCGGGCAGCCTCGAGCTGCGCGATCGCCTGCGCATCGTCGGTCGGGTGAAAGCCCGCGTACGAACCGTCGTCCCCGCAGGGGAAGTGCCACGCGCGCCAGCCGTTCACGAGAAGGATCGCCGGGTCGCCCTTGCTCACCACGGCGATCGTCGACCCCGCCGGGGCAGCGCGTCCCACCGCGGAATGGATGCGCCGACCGAGATCCTGGTAGTCCCAAAAGTGCGCCCACACGTTCTGGCGATACGCCGCGAGATTCCGCCGCGTGTCGATGGCCTCGAGGCGCGTCGAGATGATCCGGCCGACCGCCTCCTCTGAATACTGGTTGGCCATGTCGCGCCGCGCGGCCTCGCCCCGCTCGCGAGCCATCTCCCGGTCTTCGAAGACGCGACGCATCAGGTCCGCCGCGTGATCGACGGACGGGTCCGCCCAGGTTTCCCCCGCTCGGTACGGGCCGACGGTCTCCTCGATTTGCACCAGGGCGTACTCGACGGGAAAGCTATTGCGGCTCGTCATGAAGTCCATGTTTCCGGACCAGCCGGTGGCGATGACGGGTTTCCCCAGCGCCATGGCGTCGGTGATCGTCAGCCCCGTACCCTCGCTTCGGTGGAGCGAGACGTAGGCGTCGCAGGCGGCCGTGAGATCGCGGATTTGCGCGGTGGACCAGTATTCGTCGTAGATGGCGATCGAGCGCTCGGCGCTCCGATCCAGAAGCTCGGCCATGGACCGAGGATCTGCATGGCCGTTGACACATTTGAGGACGAGCCTCGCGCGGTCGGTGGGGCCGAATGCGCGCTGGAACGCCTCGACGATGGCGCCCGGATTCTTCCGCGCGGCGTGGCTGTGAAAGTCGAATATGAAGAGGAAGACGAAGTCATCGGGCTCGGCGCCGATTCGACGCCTGCCATCTTCGCGTGACCCGGCCTCCGTTGGCGTGAGCGCGGGAGGAATCCGCGTGATGGGGACGGGCGCGATCGGACCGAGACAGTTTTCGATGAACGAGGTGGCAACCCAGATCTCGTCGTAGTAGGCGAAGCGATCGCGCCACTTATCGGGGAAAGCGGGCAGCTCCCAGGCCCATATCCCGATCGTATAGCGGCCGTCGAAGAAATCCGGACCCAGGTGGGCGACCGTCGACACCTGGGGTTCGATATCTGCGCACAGGATGTTGATGGCATACGGGTGGCCCTGCTCCACCGCCGCGAGGGTGTCATCCTGGGAACGGTTTCCCGTGAGGGATGAGAGGTCGTGAAGAGCCAGCGGCGTACCCGAATGTCGAAGCGCACGGACGTATCCGCGCGCCGCTGATCCGACCCCGCTCTCCGTGCGCAAATATCCCGCGAAGTTGACGCCGCGACTCCGACCGCTGCCGACGACGAGGGTCGGCGCCTCTGCCCGCGGCTCTGCCGCCAGGAACGGGGGAGTTGCAGCCGGAGCGGCCTCCGGCTGCACGTCCACCGTGAGCGCGAGGACGTCCCCTCCCGCCTCCTCGAACCACGCGACGCCCTCGTGGACGAGCGCGATCTCCAGCCGATAGCTGCCGGGGCAATCGGGCGCTCGGATGCGAACGGAGTCGACGCTGACGCTTTCGCCTGGGGCGAGATCAACCGGGAGCGGTGTGCGCTCTCCATCCCACACGGCGATCTCCCCGTCGGCGGATCTCCAGTGGTAGGCGAGCCGAACCGGTGGGCAGGTGCCGTCACGGTCGGTCGACGCCCACGGGGCGTGGCTCGCGTTGCGCACCGTGACGCGGATCCCCGTCTCAGCACCTGGCTGCATGACCGAGGGGACCGAGGGGGCGAGCCACGCCACGCGATACGGCGATGGGTCCGGGGTGCTGGATGCGCGCGCGGGACCATCGGCCCCGACCGGGCTGGACCGACCCGTACGGGACGTGCGTCGGCCGACCTGTGCGTCGTGGAGCTGGCGGTAGATGCCTTGTTTTGCCCACAGCGTGTCCGGGTGTCCGATCTCGACCAGCTCGCCGCGGTCCATCACCAGCACCAGGTCCGCGTTGTGAATGGTGGAGAGTCGATGAGCGATCATGAATGTGGTTCGGCCGATCATGAGCTGGTCCAGCGCGTCGAGAATCACCTCTTCCGTCTTCGAATCGATCGATGACGTCGGCTCATCGAGAATGAGAATCGGAGCGTTCTTGAGAAACGCCCGCGCGACGCACAGTCGCTGACGCTCACCGCCAGAGAGTTGGACGCCGCGCTCGCCAACCGTCGTCTCGTAGCCGGCGGGCAGGCGGGCGATGAAGTCGTGGGCATTGGCCGCGCGCGCAGCTTCCACGATCTCGTCGTCGGTAGCGTCGAGTCGGCCATAGCGGATGTTGTCCCGGACGTTCCCATTGAAGAGCACAGGTTCCTGGGGGACGAAGCTTACCTGCGCCCGAAGTGAAGCCAGGGTGATCTGTTTGGTATCGATACCGTCGAGCAAGATCCGCCCGTCGGTCGGGTCGTAGAACCGGGGGATCAGACTGACCAGCGTCGTTTTCCCCGCGCCTGTCGCGCCGACGACCGCGGCTACCTGGCCGGCTTCAACCCGAAACGAGATGTCGCGGAGTGTATCGGGACGGCCGGGGTAGCTGAAATGGACCCGATCGAACTCGATGGCGCCGTCGACGCGCGGGACCGGCGCAGCCGTCGGCCAGTCCCGCACGGACGGCTCGGTGTCCAGGACGTGGAACCCCATTTGCAGGCCGACGAGGCGGTCCTGGAGCAATCCGATCGTGTAGCTGATCTGCTCGAGGGGTTTGTAGACCGCCGCGACGTACGAAAGAATGACGAGGAGCTGCCCGGCGGTGAGGCGGCCCTGCATCGCTTGATACGCGCCCAGGCCCAGGACGAGGGCCGTGCCCACCGCGGTGATGGTATTGACGGCGAGCGTGAACGCCGTCTGCCGAACGGTGATCCCGACCCTCGCATCCACCGCCCGCTGGCCCTGGCTTCGAAATCGCTGCACTTCGTGGCGCTCGCGTCCGAAGGCGATGACCACCCGGAGCATGGCAAGGGCATCGTGGACGATGGAGAGGGAGTCCGCCTCCATTCCCTTGACGATGAGCAGCCGCTGCTGAATGTGGGTGGCGTAGTAGCCGACCGCGTAATACAGGAATGGGACCACGGCCATCGAGACGAGCGCAAGGAGCGGATCGATGTGAAAGGAGACCCAGACCATGCCGATGATCGTCAGCGCACCCTGGGCGAGCGGCTCCACCGCCATGATGATGGCGCCCACGGATGTGGCCTCGAAGTTGATTCCGTACATGAGTCGCGCGGTACTCACCTGATCGGCGTAGGGCACCGAGAGACGCTGCGCGTGCTCAAAACACTCGGCGCGAAAGTCGAGCACGATTCGCTGCTCGAGCTTGGTGTTCACGTAGTTCGCGAGGACGTTCAGGCCTCCGCTCACCGCCGCGATGACGACGCCGGATCCCACGGCCAGCATGAAGAGCGTCCGCCTGTCCTGCCCCCAATCGCCCAGGAACGTGGCCAGCACGCCCGGGATCGGCTTCTGCCCAAGCACGTTGTCGACGAGAATCGTGAGCGGCCACGGAGTGAGGAGGGTCGTCAGCGTGATGGGAACCATGATCGCCGCGGAGACGGCGGCGAGCCCCAGGTATGGGCGTAGGTAGCGCAGGGCGCGGGGAATGTCCTTCACCGACCGCCTCGCTCGTCGCGGTCGAGTCCGGATCGGACGCGCATGGACCGATGGACGGTCTGGTTCACGCTGCGCCCTCGGTGGCGGATCGCTCCGGGTCCGCGGTGTCGGCGCGTTCCAGAACATCGCGCGGGATGGCGCCCAATACGGTCGCGGTCGTGGCGCTCCACTCGGCGATGAGGCGGGTCAGCACCAGCGCCGCCATGAGGGCGAAGACGAGCGCCGTGCCAACCGAAGCCTGCGCCGCGGCGAGTCCAAGCACGGCGCAGATGCACACGATCAGCACCACGCGTCGAAGCGCCACCGGCCAGATGCGGAATCGAAGAAGCTGGCGGCCGCGCCCGTGCTCCTCCGTGGCCATGCGCAGGCGCACAGCGCCAAGCACGCCCCCGCGCGCTTCGATGTCCCAGCGCTCGAATTCGCCGCCGAGCCGAACGTGGGCGGCCCGAGCGCGAATGGCCAGCTCAATAGCTCGTAGGTACGTGGCGGGCGGTTGCCACCGCTCCTGCCAGGAGGTTTTGGTTCTCGGTATGGGCGGGGCGAGCGCATCCGTGACACGCCAGCGCCAGGGTGTCAGCCCGTGTCGGAGGCGACCATCGAGCCGCGCGAGGGGCTGGATCAGAACGAGCCACGCGGTCATGCCGCGAAGCTTCAACAAACGGATTCCGCGCCGGCGCGGGAAGGACGCCCTGGCCGCGGAGGCCGCCGCGTGCAAGAAGGATGTGCCCAGCATCGTCAGGGCAATCGGTATGGTGAGGAGCATGGGTCGCCAGGCGACGCCGAGCAGGCCAAGCGCCGCGACGAAGACGATGAGAAGAAACCAATCGGGCATGAGCGGGAGCGCGTCGAGCATCATGGGGGCCGGCGCATAGACCGACTGGAAGGGCGCACTCCCCCACGTGCCGTGATAGATGCGCCCGCGATTCCACGGAAGGGGCGGCAATCGAACCGGGCTGTAGATGCGCCCGCCCCAAGTCCGATGACCGGCGGCGTTGTACTTCTCTGGCCACTTTCGCTCCAGAAGCGCCTCCGCCTTTCCATAGCCGCGCTGCTGGCGCCAGAACCCGCGAATTGAATCCCTCGGGTGGTGCCAGACCAGCGCGCCGGGGCTGAAGGCGATCCGCCACCCGCGGTCCTGGAGCCGCCAACACACGTCGACGTCGTCGCCCGCCGTCCAGAACTGGGGATCGAAGCCGCCGATGGCCGCGAGCTTCGTCTTCCAGACGGCGAGGTTGCAGCCGGGAACGTGCTCGGCGTCGGTATCCGACAGGAGCACGTGGGTCGGTCCGCCGGGAGCGTTGGCAACGCACTGCGCGACCGTCGAGATGTGCGGCGGTGGCAGGTTAGGGCCACCCACGGCCCCACAATCCGTCGTGGTGGCCGTGTACGCGAGATATTGGAGCCAGTGGCGGTCGGGGATCGCGTCGTCGTCGATGTACGCGATCAGATCGCCCGATGCAGCTTCCATGCCGAGGTTCCGCGCGGTCGCGAGGCCCACGTTCTGACCTGTCTGAAGAAGGCGTACACCCGGCTGCGCGGCGATCTCTGGCGTGGCGTCCGTCGATCCGTCGTCGACGACAATCACTTCGTAGTCCGGGTAATCGAGCGCCTTGAGACCCTCGATACAGCGAGCAATCGTGCGAGCGCCGTTGTGGCTGCAGACAACCGCCGAAACCCGGGGCCAGGGATAATCGCGCGGAAACGGTGTGATTCGATAGGCGGCGCGGATGGCGCCCAGGGCCGCCTTTTCCTGGCGCTCTCGGTCGGTCAATCCGAACGCCCAGTCCTGGACCTCTTCACCGCCGCGATGCCACTCATCCGTCCAGGAGAACACAAAGGTCCCCGCGCAGCCGCTGGCGAACGCCGTTCGCACCTGGCTCGCGACGAGGGACGCCTGCGCCAAGTCGCCATGGCGCAGGCTGTCCAATCCGATCTCCGACATGATGAGCGGCCGGTCTGATGCCAGGTTCTGGAGACGAGCCACGTAGGCGAGGTAGTCGTCGCAATGCTCGAGGTAGACGTTGAAGCACAGAAAATCGAGAAAACCCAGATCCAGGTACTCGGTCGATGGAAAGTTGACGTAGGTGATCAGGCTGTTAGCATCCACTTCCTTTGCGTCTTCGTAGAGCTGGCGGAGGAAGCCTTCGATCCGGGAGGGGCCATACCAGCGAACGATGGCCGCGGGAATCTCATTGCCGATCGAGAATCCGAGGACCGCATCGTGCTGCGCACAGCCATCCAGGGCAGCGCGGACGCGGGCGCGGATCGAGTGCGCGCGGGTCCCATCGTCGAGAAATGCAACGTGATGCTCCCACGGGATTCCGACGAGGACCCGCAGGCGATGCTTCGCCGCAAGGTCGAGCAGCCAAACCGGCGGCGCTGTGTAGGTGCGCACGGCGTTGATGTTGTTGGCCGCCATCCGACCGAAGTCGCGGTCGACGACGCGCGGCTCTGGAAACTCATCGCCGGCCGAATTGGGCCGGAAGCCGCCGTAGGTGACGCCTCGGACGTAGAGCTTTTCGGCACCGGCGAACAGGAATTTCCCAATGGCCCTGGGGCGGGACTGAGCGGCGCCGACCTCAGAGGTCTGGTATGGCTCGACGGTGCGGCCGTTGTGGCGAGCCGGAGCTGCGATGGAGCCGCCGCTACAGATTGTCGCTCTGTGATCGTGCTGTCCCGTACGCGACATCAGTCGTGCAAACGCCTCCTAAGGAGGGGTTTTGGGGAAGCAATGTGCGGAAAAGGAGTGTCTTGTCTTGCTACCTGGACGGGTTCACAACGCCGCGTCGATAAGGACGGCGGCGAACAGCGCTGGCTCCTGATTACAGCGATGCAACGCCGCGTGGAGCCGTGCGTTCACGCGTTACTGCAATTCGGTCCGTTCTCGACCATCTATCGTGTGATCGTCCAGGTCTATCCAGTTAATCCGCACTCGTGACAAGAACGAGCCAGAAAAACATGACAAGAGTATTACGCCCGATTCTTTCAACGTCAAGACGTGGGAAATGAGCCGTATGTTACGTCCGGCCCGTGGAAATGTAACGATGAGGCGTCAAACCTTCACCGCGTGGATGGCACCGTGCGTGCCCGTCGACGCGATTATGGACGTTTGTGACAATTGTTGCAGTTTTCAGGTCACAACTTCGTGACTTGGACCCCGAACCTCGATCTCCTCCCCGTCGGGACCGCTGAACACCGTCCGGAGCCAGTGTTGCTCCGATGGCTCGCGCGCGGCCGTGGGATGCGGCGGCGCCTTCACCGCGACCCCTTCCGCCACAAGCCGGGCCACGTCGGCGTCGAAGTCGTCGGAGACAAAGCAGAAGTGAAAGCCCGCGCCCAAAGCTCGATCGGGGTCGTGGGTGAGCTCGAGCACGCCCTGGCTCGACCGGAGGTAGGCGATGGCGCGTGGGCCACGCGGACGATCGCGCTCGACGAAGTAGGGGTCCAGTCCGAAGTGGCGAGCATAGAACGCGATGGACCGATCGAGATCGCGGACGGTGATGGCGACGTGGTCGAGCCGTCGGATCGTCATTTCGCCTCCAGGGGGATCTCCCGTCGATTGCTGAAGCCGCGCTCATTGTCGAGGTACAGGATCCGCGTCGGCGCGATCCGGTAGAGCCGGACGTCCAGCGCCCGTCCGGCGACCTGCATTCCGCGGAGGAGCTGGCCGGGGGAGAGGAACTGCGCCACGAACGGGTACTTCTTCACGTACGCCGCCAGCGCCTGGGCCAGCTCGCGCTTGCCGGTGATCTCCGCGCAGGTTCCCGCCATCTGGATCCCCTTGATCTGACGCCAGTCCCGGTAGTCTTCGTTGATAGTGGCGGCCACTGATGGATTCGCGGCCACATTCTGCGCATGCCGCGTCTTCGGCTCGGAGAGGAAATACAACGTGAAGTCGCGGCTGGCGTAGAAGACGGTGGTCGCCCACACGCCGTCGGCCCCCACCGTTGCCAGCGAGACGGTGTTGTGGGCTGCAAGGTAGGTGAGGGCCTCGGCCCGGGCGGCGGCCGCGTCCGAAGGCCGTTCGACATCGGAAGCCGGCGTCATCCAGCACGCCATCCAACGAGCGGCGGCACGCGCACGAGGACGGGATCGCCGTCGACGCAGCCGAGGCGCGCGCGCACGCTTTCCGCTGTCACCAGCTCGACCTGGTCCTGGGGGTATCCGGCCACGTGGGGCAGGATGATTGCGCCTGGAAGGGAGTCGGCCACGAGGGCAGGGAAGCAGGTCGCGAGACAGCCGCGAGCGTCGGGCGGGTCGATGGGGATGCCCGGGCGCGTGGAGAGCGCGTCCCATCGGGCTTGCTCCTGCTGGTCGACGATGCGCACGTTGAACGTGCCCGGCCACGCGCGAAAACCGAGCCGCGCTTCGAATTGCCGCTGAACCCAGTCGAGCTGTGTGAATGCCGTTGCCTTTCCCAGGCCCGACACGGCGATTCCGCGCAGCACGACCGGCATCGCCGCGCCGAACTCGCTCACTCTTGACGTCCCTCCGGCCAGCAGTATAGTCGAACCAAAATTGGCCGCCCGACGATCAGGAGGTGTCTCATGGCGACGGTTACTGGCGATGGTCCCCGGCTCACCCTGGGCGAGCGCGACCGAAGATATTCCGAGCTGCGCGCGCGACTGACCGAGCGCGGCGTGGACTGCGTGGTGGTTGTGGGCAGTAACTTGTTGTATCTGTCCAACGGACTGCCCGGCGAACAGGTCGGCGTCTTCCCGACTCGGGACGAGCCCTTCATGGTGGCCCTCAACCGTCGGCACCTCGTAGACGTACCCGCGCAGGTGCTCGTGGACGCGCAGGACTGGGTCAAGGACATCCGCGCCGGCGGCGACGCGGCGACCGTCGCGGACCGCGTTCGCGAGCTGCGCCTCGAACGGGGCACGATCGGGGTCGCGGACTCGCGCGCGGCCATCGGCGGGCTCAGTCACGGCATGTACGCGCAGCTCCAGCAAGCGCTGCCGAACGCGAAGCTGGAGGATGTGACCGACATCTTCCTCGACCTGCGCACGATCAAGAGCGAAGAAGAAATTGCGCTCATCGAACGTGCGAACGTGCTCTTCGACCTGGCCGTGGAGCGAATCCACCGCGTTGCCCGACCGGGCATGCGAGGAATTGAGGTGGTGCAGGAGGGCATCAAGGCCATGTGGGAGGCTGGCGGCGACCTCGACTCGTCGCTCGGCTTTACGTTCGGCGCGGTCCCCAAGCAGAACCCCATCCTCGGCGCGCTGGGGCGCGACCGCCAGATCCAACCAGGCGACATCGGGACCCTCACAGCCCACGCCGAGTACCACCGGTACGGCGGCCACAGCGACCAGGAGATCTCCTTCGGCGAGCCCAAGCCAGCCCACCGCGCGATGTTCGACGCCGTCCTTCACGTTCGCGACGAAGTGCTGCGCCACGTACGGCCGGGCGTTACGCACGGGGAGCTGGCCTCCGTCTACGAGGGCGCGTGCAGACAGACCGGCTTCCGATCTTCGCCCCATTCCCAAATGCACCAGTACGGCATCGACGTGCCTGAATTTCCTGGGCCGTCGTTCCTGATCGCCAGCCGGGGCGCCCCGCGCGGCGGCCGGGGCGACTTCACGCTGCAGCCGGGCATGGTCTACAGCATCTCGCCCACCCTCGTCGCGCCCGACGCCGACGACACGCTCCTCGGTGGGACGAGCCTGGTGGTCACGCAGGACGGCTATCGGGAGCTGGGCGACCGCAAGGTGGAGCTGCTCGTCGCAGCAGGGTAGCCACGCCGCTCAGCGGAGAATTGACGTGGAAGCGGACGAGTGAGGAACCTCGCGGCCTTGAGAAAAGATGACGTTGCTGAGATGCTCCGAAGTATGCGGAGGAGTTCGACGCGGAGGAGCTTGTGCCCCTGCTCTATTGGCGGCGATAGTAGAACGAGCCCAGCAGGCGATTCGCGATGGTGCGACCGTGCGCACCGCCGAGGTAACGCGAATCGCCCGGACTTGGCGGACGTAATTTGGGCGGCGACCATCGGAGTGTCGTCGTCGTTCTAGCGGTCGTCCACGGGCGCCGGCGGCTACCTACAGAATCCGCGGGCTCATGACATCGCGTATGCCCCGCCATGCGCATTCTGCGTCGCCTATGCGTGCAGAAGACCCTTGTGGCGCAATGCTCGCTCCAGGCCCGGATGCATCTTCATGGCGCGCAGCTCGTCGACCGCGAAGCCGAGGTGGCGCAGCGCCGTTTCCTGGCTCGCCTTTCGCCGTTCGGGCAACAGCGTGGCGATGAAACCATCGTCGAGGAGCAGCTCAGCGAGCTGGAGCCGAGTCAGGGCGATCTCGGGCCGAAAGCGAACGCGCTCCGACGCCTCCAGCGCGAGGTCGTACAGCGCGCGCGCCGAGTCGTAATCGCCGGCGAGGTGCGCGGCGCCGCCGACGTGCCGCGCGAAGCATGTCGCGTCGGCGTTGGAGGCCGCCACTGCGGACGCCGCTGGCCGAAGGCGCTCTGCCAGCACCCCGGCTCGTGTGCCGTCACCGACGATGGTGATGGCCTCGAGCAGCCACGCGAGCGTGTTGACCGACATGAACTCGTCCTGGTTGGCCTGCGCATACAGCGGTTGCGCAGCGCTCCGCGCTTCATCGAGCCGGCCACAGTGTGCAAGAGCCAGGACCCCGCGCCAAGGTCCCAGTCCTCCGAACCCACCATCGTCCCAGGCGAGCACGTCCCCGCCGCGGCCGAGGTGCAGCAGGGGTCGGAGCTGGAAGTGGTGGGAGTTGATGCGGCCGACCCCGGTCGCGCCCACCTCCTCGCCCCGCTCGGCGATTCGCCTTGCCACGTCCAGCGCGCCCTCCAAGTCCCCGTCGAGAATGGCGAGGGTGGCCGGGCCGAAGAGAGGGTACACCTGGACGCCGGCGTCGGGCGTTCGGTCCACGAGAGAGGCGATCTCCCGAAAGATGGACTCGAACGCCTCGCGGTCACCGGCCGCGAGGAGGGCGTACGCGGCGCGCCAGAGCACCCGCACCTGGCCACGTGCACTGGCCGATGCCCGGTTCGACGCCACGACGCGTCGCGCGGCCTCCGCACGCTCGGGCTCCTCCAGTGGGGTATCGAGGGCGAAGAGGAGCTGGTAGGTGGCCTCGACCGCGGCCTCGGCGTCGCCGATCTCGCCGGCAAGGGACACGGCGCCGCGGATCAGCGCCCGCCGCCGCCGACGGTCGCGGGTCGCCTGGGCACGCGCGGCGAGGGCCAGGTCGGTGTGTACGCGCTCGAGCGTGCCCGGCGCCGCGTAGCGATCAGCCCGCTCGCACCAGACGCGCCACTCCTCTCCGCCGGAGGCGATCGCCGCGGTAGTGGCTCGGTTCATACCGGCGAGCGCGAGGAGGGCGGCCGAAGCCGCCCTCGCACGGTCACCCAATTCTTCTGCCAGAGCGAACGCCGTCGGCGCGGCGCTCTCGTGGGCCCGACGCGGCTCCCCCGCGGGGAGCAGAGCCCGACCGAGGGCCAGCGTCAGATCGCAGCGACGCGCGGTGTCGTCCGGATCGAGCACCTCCTGAACCTCGATTGCGCGTTCCAGCAGGCGGATCGCCTCGCCGTAGGCGTAGGCCGCCATCGCGCGCTGCGCGCCGCGCTCCCCATAGGCCACAGCCTTCGCCAGGTCCGTCGGGTCGGACGAGTGGGAAAAGTGCTCCGCCAGCTCAGACGTATGGTCGTCGATGCGTCGGGCATGGACCTCTTCGATGGCCCGGCCGACGTCCTGGTGGAGTCGAATGTGCCTAGCTGCGCTCAGCTCCTCGTATAGCGTCTGGCGAAACATGGCATGCGAGAAGCGATAGAGGACGCCCCCGACCCGCGCTTGCTCCTCCAGCACACCAACCTTGAGCCCTTCCTCCAACCCGGCGAGGACCTCGTCCTCGCTGATCCGGGCCACGCGACTCAGCACGTCGAGGGCGAACTCGCGGCCGATGACGGCCGCGACGGTTAGCAGGCGGTTGCACTCCGGGCTCAGGCGGGACAGGCGCTTGCCGATGACGTCGCGGAGTCCTTCCGGGATGCCCAGCCCGGGCTCGCCGCCATCGGCGCGAATGTACCGGCCGCCCTCGCGAGCAACGATGCCCTCCTCGGCGACGTAGCGCAGCACCTCCTGAACGAACAGGGGGTTGCCCTCCGTCTGGCGGTGGATCGCCTCGGCCGCGCTCCAGGGAACTTCGTTTCCCCGAATGGTGTTCATCATGCGATGCACTTCGTCCACGGTGAGGCCGCGGAGGGCAATGCGCTGGAAGGCGGCCACGCGACGAAGCTCAGCCAGCGTGCCCGAGAGCGGGTGCGCACGATCGACCTCCACGTCGCGGTACGTGACGAGGACGAGCAGCCGCGCGCCGGTGAGATTGCGGGCGAGGTGGAGGAGGTAGTCGAGGGTGCCGCGATCGGCCCAGTGGAGGTCCTCCAGGACGAGGAGCACGGGCTGCACCTGGGCCGCGTTGCGCAGAAATCCCGTCACCGCCTGGAAGAGGCGCCAGCGGTCATCTTCCGGGTCGCCGGCTGGCCGAAGCTCCACTGGGACCCGGTCGCGGACCTCCGAGATGATTCGGGCGATCTCCGCGGCTCCACTGCCCAGGTCTTGCTTCAATCCGTCTGGGTCGCGGGCGAGGACGTAGCTTCGGAGCGATTCCACGAAAGCGAGATACGGGAGCGACAGCGAGCCCTCCTCATAGCTATGACCGACGAGCGTCTTTCCGCCGCGCACGGCGGCGTAGGTGGCGATCTGCTCGCAGAGCGCCGTCTTCCCGATGCCTGGCTCACCTACCACGGCGATGAGCGAGCCCTGGCCGGAGAGCGCGGCATCGAAGGCCACTTGGAGCTGCTTCAGCTCTGCCTCTCGCCCAACGAACACGCGGCGATAGATGGGGTTTGCGCCGGATGCCCCAAGCCCGGTCGCTCCATCTGTCATGCCTGAGGCCGACGGTCCCGGCGATGGTCCAGCTCCCGAACCGTGCCCGATGTCCGAGACCACGCCGGCGATGAGCTGCCTGACCTCCGCGGCCGAGGCCGGCCGCTTCGCCGGGTCCTTCTCGAGGAGGCGAAGAATGAGGGCCTCGAGCGCCGGAGGCAGGTCCTGGGCATGCCAGGTCGGCGCCACCGGTGGGGTGTTTAGGTGCTGGGTAATGATGGCGACGGCCTCGTCTCCGACGAAGGGCGGGCGGCCGGTCGTCAGCTCGTACAACATGGCGCCGAGGGAGTAGAGGTCGGAGCGCGGGGTGACCTCGCCGCCGATAGCCTGCTCCGGCGGCATATAGCTCACCGTGCCGACCATCATGCCCGCCTGCGTGAGGCGCGTACGGTCGAGGGCGACGGCGAGACCGAAGTCGCCCAGCTTTGCCGTGCCGTCAGCAGTGAGCCAGACGTTCCCCGGCTTCAAGTCGCGGTGGACGATGCCGTGGGCGTGGGCGTGGGCGAGGGCCTGGCACACCTGGTCGGCGATGGTGAGGGCGGAGGCCAGGGGGACACGGTGGTTGTCGGCGCGCTCGATGAGTCCTTCGACGTCGCCGCCGGCCATGAGCTGGGAGACGAGGAAAGGTGTGGCCCGCCCACCATCCAAAGCGGATGCTCGGGCGGGGGGAAGCTCGCCGATGTCGTATACGGACACGATGTGGGGGTGATCACCGAGGCGGCCCATGGCCTGGGCCTCGCGTCTGATGCGGAGCAGCCCCTCGTCATCGAGCCCATCGGTCTTGATGAGCGCGAAGGCGACGTCGCGGTCGAGCTTGGTGTCGTGGGCGAGGAAGACGCGCTTCTTGCCGCCCTCGCCGAGGAAGCGCTTGACTTCATAGCGCCCATCGCAGAACGCATTGGGAGTCGCGGCCGCGGGCTCCACCGCAGCGGTCTGCAAGGCGCCCTCGGGCGTCGTGGAAGGAGTCGCGCCGGGAGCCGCCCCAGCCGCGCGCTCGACCACCGTGAGAAAGGCGCGCGCGTCGGCGTTGGCTGCGTCGAGCGCCAGCACGGCCTCCACGGCGATCCGTGCGTTCCCCCAGTCGTGGGCAGCGAGCGCGGCCTCGGCCTCGTCGAGGAAGCGATCGACCTGCCGCTGCTGCCGCTCGCTCAGCATGGCGCCCATTCCCCTCGGATGTATTCAGGGCGATCATACCGTGAGTATGATCGCCCCGAGGAGGCGACGATGAAATCGGCAAGAATTTCCCTTAGTCTTCCGGCAGACCTGCTCGGGCTACTCGAAGGATCGCGTGCGCCGGGCCAGAGCCGTAGCGAGCTGATCGTGCAGGCGCTGGACGCAGAGCTGCCCGTCACAGGGTGAGGCGGAGGCATATGCTCGTGGGTACGCCCGGATCCCCGAGACCGAGGATGACGGCCCCGAATGATGCTCCCCGCTACGCGGTTGGCCTTCTCTAAAAAGGTTTCGTACCGTCTGCCCGGTACCGCGCGATCGTCGATATGCTGAATCAGGCCCTCGTGCCGACCGGTCCGAGCGCCCGGAGTCTACTTCTGCCTGGCAGGGCGGGCAACGGGACGGGACGTCGCGCCGGGCCGCGATCCTGCTGCGCCGCGGCCGTCATCCGATGACTGGGGCAATGCGGCGAGCGCGTCGACGAGGTCGCGCAGGCGCGTCGTCCACCCCGCGCCACGACCGAGTGGGATGCGAACCTGGTTGCTGCGCGCTTCAATGGGAAATCCCAGATCGTGGGCGAGCCGTCCCGCGTCGATGGCGCGCGACTCCCGGAATCGAGCCACGATCTGGCCGGCGTCCACCAGAACCTCCTCGATCCCGGCTTCGATGGCGGCGACACGCAGGCTGAGAAGGTAGAAGAGGTTCATGGCTGGCTCGGGGGGAGGGCCGAAGCGGTCCTCGATCTCCGCCATCAGCTCTCCGAGGGCGGGGCCATCGCGGACCGACGCGAGCCGCTGGTAGAGGTTGAGTCGCGCGGATTCGTCTTCGACGTAGTCCGGCGGTAGCGACGCGTCGAGGGGAAGATTGATGCTCGCGGTAGGCGTCTCGATGGCCGCGCCGGAGAGCACGCGCTCCATTCTCAGCCCGCCCTCCCCGGGTTCGCCCTCCCGTTCGAGCGACTGCTCCCGAAGCGTCTTGAGCTGATCGACGGCCTCGGCCAGCAGCCGGCAATAGAGATTGAAGCCCACGGCGCTGATGTGGCCGTGCTGCTCCACGCCGAGCAGGTTCCCCGCTCCCCGAATCTCGAGGTCCTTGAGCGCGATCCGGTAGCCGGCGCCCAGCTCGGTGGCCTCGAAGATCGCGCGAAGCCGCTTCTCGGCGATCTCGGTGAGCTGGCGGTCGCGCGGATACAGAAAGTAGGCGTACGCGCGGTTGGAGGCGCGCCCGACGCGCCCCCGGAGCTGGTAGAGCTGGGACAGGCCGAACTGATCGGCATTCGTCACGATGATCGTGTTCACGTTCGGGAGGTCCAGCCCAGCCTCGATGATCGTGGTGCACACCAGGACGTCCGCGTCGCCATTGGCGAAGGCGAGCATTGCCTCCTCGAGCTCTTCATCGCTCATCTGTCCGTGGCCGACGACGATGCGCGCTTCCGGAACCAACGCGGAGAGCCGTGCGGCCACCTGGTTGATGGAATGGACGCGGTTCGAGACGTAGAAGACCTGCCCGCCGCGGTCCAGCTCGCGCAGAATCGCTTCGCGAATCAATCCCTCGTCGTGCTCGGCGACCGCGGTCCGGATCGGTAGGCGCTCCTCCGGTGGCGTCTGGATCATGCTGAGGTCGCGCACCCCGACCAGCGAGAGGTGCAAGGTGCGGGGGATGGGCGTCGCCGAGAGGGTGAGGACGTGGACTTCTGTTCGGAGCTCTTTGAAGCGCTCTTTGTGGGCGACGCCGAATCGCTGCTCCTCGTCGATGATCACGAGCCCGAGGTCCTTGAAGCCCACGTCCCGCTGGAGCAGGCGATGGGTTCCGATCACGACGTCGACGCGCCCGTCGCGCAGACCCTCGATGACGTCACGCGCCTGCCGGTCGGTGAGGAATCGCGACAGCATTTCAACCCGCACCGGGAACGGCGCGAGTCGCTCGCGGAACGTCTGGAGATGCTGCTGCGCGAGTACGGTGGTGGGCACGAGCACGGCGACCTGCTTGCCCTGGTTCACGGCTTTGAAGGCCGCCCGAAGCGCGACTTCCGTCTTCCCGTATCCCACGTCTCCCACAAGCAGGCGGTCCATAGGGCGCGGGTGCTCGAGGTCCTCCTTCACCTCCGCGGTGGCTTGGAGCTGGTCCGGTGTCTCGACGTAGGGAAACGACGCCTCCAGCTCCATCTGCCACGGCGTGTCCTCGCCGAACGCGTCCGTCGCCGCCAGCTCGCGGCGCGCGTATAGCTCCACCAAGTCCTTGGCGATCCGTTGGACGGCGCCGCGGATGCGCTGCTTCGTTCGATGCCACTCGCCACTTCCCAGCCTGGTCAACGCGGGCAGCGCCTCTCCCGCCCCGATGTAGGGCGAGACTCGATCGGCATGCTCGACCGGTACCCGAAGCCGCCCACGTTCGGCGTACTCGATGTCCAGGTACTCCCGCGCGATGCCGGTTTCGCGGTCTGCGATGCGGACCAGCCCACGGAATCGACCGATGCCGTGGTCGACGTGGACCACGAGCCCCCCAACCTCCAGATCGCTCAAGAAGCGCTCACGGGCGGAGACGGTCAGACGGCGACCCGCCCGTCGGACTTTGGCCCACCCAAAGATCTCGCGGTCCGTGAGGAGGGTAAGCCCGATCTCGCGATTCATCCATCCCTCGCCGAGGACGCCGTGGGCCAGAATAAAGCCGTGCACGGGCTCGCTTTCGCTCGCGGCCATTCCGTCCGCCAGCTCGGTAAAAGCCACGGCGTCGTCGCGCAATAGCTCCGCCAGCCGCGCTGCCTGCTGGCTCACGACGACCGTATGCTCCGCCGGCCGCCCATCGCGGACGGCGGGCGCCCGCGCGTCGTCTATTAGGCGTTGGATGGCGCCCTGGTACGCCGGGGCCGGGACGAATGCGCCGTCGAGGGCGTCCGCGTCGAGGGCGAAGTCGAGCCGGAGGGGGCGCGACGGAGCGCCGAGGTCGCCTCGCCCCAGAGTCTCCTCCAGCTCGGTCCACGTCCAGTAGGGTCGAGGCACACCCGCAGGCCCCTCCCCCCGATCGACCAGATCGATCGCCAGCTCCTCAGCCTGGCGCTCGAGGGAGCGCGCCGTCGTGGCCACGGCGCCGATCTCGTCCACGACCAGTAGCCCGTTCGGTGGCAGATAGCTGAGAATCGACGCGGACCCGAGAAGTCCTCGATACCACTCGAGCAGCGCGAAGGTCTTCCCCTCGCCCAACATGCGCAGCTCGTCCTCGACGTCGTCCCGAACCCGCGGCCGCGCGCGGCTCAGGTCCAGCATCTCCTGCGCTCGGCGGGCGACCGTCGAGTCTCCGACCAGCACCTCGTGTCCGGGTCCGATGACGAACCGATCGACGCGCTCGCCCGATCGCTGCGTGGCTGGGTCGAATAGACGAATCGACTCGACGTCGTTCCCCCACAGCTCGATGCGGAACGCTGGGCGCGTCGCCGGTGGAGCCATCGAGCCCTGGCGGACTCCAAGCGGGAACACGTCGAGGATTCCGCCGCGCCGGGCGAACTCGCCGGGCCCTTCGACCACCGATGTGGGCTCGTATCCCGCGCGGACCCAGTCCCCGATCAGCCGGTCCGGGCGGATCCGATCGCCGACGGCCACGGTCCACGTCGTCGCCCGGCATGCGTCCGGGGCCATGATTCGGTCCATGGCTGCGCGGGCCGTCGCCACGACGAGAGGAGGGGCGGCCGCGGGCTGCGCCGACGTGGCGAGGGCGAGCATCGCCTCGATCCGCATCGAGAGGTGCTCGGGGCCGGGAGGCAGCCGCTCATAGGGGAGGGCGTCGAGGTCGGGGAAGAGATACACCGAGGCCGGGTCCTCTGACCAGGATTCCAGCTCCTGGGCGAGCTGCCGACCGCGTGCGAGGCGGCTCACCAGAACGATCGTCGGGCGACGCAGCTCCGCGTGGAGCGCTGCGAGGAACGCCGGCTTCGCGGCATCCAGGAGCGAGATCCGGAGGGGCTCTCGGACTCGACTGGCGCCGGCGCGGCGCGATGCCTCGATCGCATCGGAAGCCGCCGAGTCGACGAGGCGGTCTCGTAGGGCCGCGTAGCCCGCGTCTCGCCGGATCGTTGAGAGCAGCCGGTTGAGCCTCATGGGGCGTCACGCCGGCCGGGTGGCGCGGAAACGTCGACGCGTTCGGTGGCGCGTCACGGTGAGCCCGGTGCGGAGGTTCGATTGAACCGGTTCATCGTCTCGTCCGCTCCATGCTCGATCCAGCATTCCACGGCATCCGCGGCGGTCGCAATCGCCTTCTCAATCGTGGCCCGCTCCGCTGGGCTGAAGCGCGTGAGGACGTAGTCGATGGGGTCCACCCCCGGCGGCGGACGACCGATGCCCACGCGGAGCCGCGGGAAGTCCTGGCTTCCCAGGGCGTCGATGATGGACTTGAGCCCGTTGTGGCCGCCGGCGCTCCCTCGGGGCCTGAGGCGAACGGTGCCGAGGGCGAGGTCCATGTCGTCGACGACGACCAGGAGATCATCCAGGCTCCAAACGTTGTGGCGCTTGCGCAGGAGCGCGACGGGCGCGCCACTCGCGTTCATCATGGTGGTTGGCTGTGCCAGGACGACCGGCTGGCCCGAAATGGCGCCTTCGCCCACGATGACCGGGCCTCGGCTCCTGCCGGGCACGTTGTGCCGTCGCCCCAGCTCGGCGACGACCGCGAAACCGACGTTGTGGCGCGTGTGGTGGTAGCGCGGCCCGGGATTCCCCAGGCCGACGATGAGCTTCGTCATGTCCTGCGTTTTTACCGAATGGCCAGCAACGCTGGGCCGCCATTGAGACATCCGTGCGAAAGCGAGGGCGCTGGGCGAGAAACGGCGCGCTGAGCGGCGTGATCGGTGACCGATGGGCCGATCAGTAGGCGTTGCGGCCGCGCACCACCGCGGCGATCGTTTGGATCAGGATCTTGAGGTCGAACGCTGGGGACCAGTGCTCGACATAAAACAAATCATAGAGGGTCCGCTCCTCGATCGGCGACTGGCCGCGTAGCCCATTCACCTGCGCCCACCCGGTCACGCCGGCCTTCTCCTGATGTCGCTTCTCGTACCGGGGGATGAAGCGCCGAAACTGCTCCACGAAGTACGGCCGCTCGGGCCTTGGGCCCACGAGACTCATGTCGCCCATGAGGACATTGACGAGCTGAGGCAGCTCGTCAATGGAGTAATGGCGAAGCCAGCGCCCGAGGCGGGTCGTCCGCGCGTCGTCCGGTAGCGCCCAAACCGGTCCCGTCTGAGCCTCCGCGTCGACGTGCATGGTTCGGAATTTGGCGCACGCGAAAGGCCTGCCGTCGACGCCAACGCGCTCCTGGATGAAGAAGACCGGCCCCTGGGAAGAGCTGAGCTTCACTGCGATGGCGACCGCGATCATCACCGGCGAGAGGAGGATGAGGAGCGTCGCGGACAGGACGATGTCCAGCGCGCGCTTGACGAGGAGGTTCCAGCCACGCAGGTTCACGTCGCGAACGCGCAGCATCGGCAGCCCGCCCAGCTCGCTGACGCCCACCTCGCGGACCACGAGCTGGAAGACGTCGGGGAAGACTTTCACGTTGACGCGGGCCCGGTCGCAGGCCGCGACGACGTCGAGGACTTCCGCATGGGTCAATTCGGGGTCGGCGACGACGACCTCGCGGGCACCCGACATCTCGAGGAGCCGCGGCAAATCGCCGAGGCTACCCAAGACGGGCGGGTCGACGCCATTCGCGGCGCCGGGGAGCGACACGGGGGGCGCCGCGCCGTCCACCGCCCCGCCGAGGGGCTCCCCGGTGCCCACGAACCCGATTACTCGGTATCCCAGCTCGGGCGCTGCCAGAATCTTGCGAAGGATGGTGTGTCCCTCGTTTCCCGGGCCGATGATGATCATCAGCTCGGGATCCAGGCCGGCGCGGCGCGCCAGACGCATCCCCTGCTCGATGGCGAGGCGGCTGACCCACACGAACAGGATCGAGAGTCCCCAGGCGTAGATGAGCATCGGACGGGGCACGTCCAGTCCCCGCAGGCTGAACGCGGCGAGCGCCATTGCCATCACGTTCCCGATGGTCACGGCGAGGAAGATCGCGCCCAGGTGCTCGGAATGCGATGCGCCTCGCCTCGGCAGATAAAGTCGCATCAGGGCGATGGTGGCGACGAGCGCGAAGATCTGGAATGCGAGCGTCGGGACATAGTCGCTGAAGGGCGTCAGCCGGCTGGGCCTGGGCTCCATCGCGGCGCGAATCTGGTACGCGAGCAGGAACGCGAGGACGATGGCCGCGACGTCTCCCACCACCATGGCCAGCACGCACGATGTCCGGATGACGCGGCCCGTTCGAACGGCGCGGCGTGGCAGGGGCCGAGTCGCGAGCGCATCGGAGTCACGGACCGCCGCGACAAGGGAAGCACGGGGATGTTCGACGCGCGCGAACTCGTTCGCCACCGTCAGTCGCTCCCGTATCGTGTCACGTCAGGTCTGGGCGATGAGATGGCGACGCTCCCACCATCACGTCGCCACCCGACGCTGGCTGGGTGCTCGCAGCGCATTTTTCACGAGTGACCACATCAACCGCGCCCACACGCCCGCCACGATTACCACGCGGAGCGCCGGGGGCGTCGATGAGCGGTAGTGCTTCTCATAAAACAGCCGCATTGCGTCGTAAAAGGCGATGGTGGCGCGCTGGCTGTCCTGGCGGCTCGCCTCTCCCTTATAGTGCCGCACGACCACTCCCGGATTGTATCGGATGCGCCATCCCTGGGCTTTGATGCGATACGCCCAGTCAAGATCCTCACCGTACATGAAGAAGCGCTCATCGAGCCCACCCACCTGGTCGATGACCTCCCGCCGAACGAGCATGCAGGCGCCCGAAACCGCGTCCACATCCACCTCGACGTCAGCGTCCAGAAACCGCAGATTGTAGCGTCCAAATCGCGGATGTCCCGGAAACAGACGAGATAGCCCGGAGAGCCGGTAAAAGGCGACCGAAGGCGTCGGGAAACTGCGGCGACATGCCAGATCGAGCGTTCCATCTGCAAGAACCAGCTTCGGGCCGACAGCTCCGACATCGGAATGGGCATCGAGATAACCAACGAGTGTCGGGAGGGCGTCTGGTGGAAGCTCGGTGTCTGGATTCAAGAGCAGAACCGTGCGTCCGCACGAACGCTCGATCGCGCCGTTATTGGCTCTCGCGAAGCCAACGTTCGCCGAATTGCGCACCAGCTCGACGTCTGGGAACTCCGCTGCAACCATATTCGCGCTGCCATCCGACGACGCATTGTCTACGACGATGACCTGAATCGTGGGCGGCCCGTTGCTCCGGGCGACCGATCGCAAGCAGGAGCGAAGTCGCTCCCGCGTGTTGTAATTGACGATGATTACGGTCACGTCACAACTGCCGGTGGCGGCGACGGGGCGTGGGCGCGCAGCGGCAACGTCGTCGCGCAGGCCGGCCGCGGGGATGCGGTCGCGGTGGGTGGTCCGCCAGAGGAGGCCGACCGGGTACCCCAGCATCTTCGCAACGTCGCCGACGATCCGGATCGGCAAGATCAGCGCGGCAGCGCGCACGAAGTCGACGGAATCGCCGGGTGTGAACGGCGGGTGGCGGTCTCCTGGCCCGCTGCGCTGGTCCCACCTCGGCGCGTTCGGTTCGCGGCCGTCGTCGTCCGTGGGCCGAGCTCGCGCGCTCGACACCAGCCTGCGCGCCGGACGATACGCGTACGCGGCGGTGCCGACCACGAGCAGGCCCGCGGCGCCGGGCTGCCTCCGGGCTCGCGCGAGGAGGAGAGCCCCCGCCGCGAACGCGATGTAGCGCATGACGTGTTGCGCTCGCCACAGGTCCGCTTTCCCGTCGCCGCGTCCATAGCGATAGTACTGGCGGAAGAATGCGCGGAAGCCGGCGCGAGGCCGAAACCGCGCGATGGCGTCCGGGACCCACACGAATTGCGCCCCGGCAGCCTGTAACGCGCGGTCGAACACCAGGTCCTCGCAAACGTCGAGCCACTCGGGATATCCGCCAGCCTTTTCCCACATCGACCGGCGGATCGCCACCGAACGACTGGACGGGAGAAATCCGCCCGGCTCGATTTCGTCCCCGGTTGGGAGCACGGTGGCCCCGAGGACCCACTCGAAGAGCGTGCGGGGGTCGGAAGTGAAGAACCCGCTGGCCACGTCGATCGAGCAGTCCGCTTCGAGAGGCTGGGCCAACCGCTCGAGCCATGCGGGGTCCAGGCGGACGCCCCCGTCCGTGACCGCGATGATGTCGCCAGATGCGCGAGCGATGGCCGCGTTTCGCCCGCGGCTAATGTTGGCGCCCGGGACCTGAAGCGCCGTGCGATCGGGGCTCTCGGACGCCCACGTTCGTAGGATTTCGTAGGAGCCGTCGTCGGATCCGCCGTCGACGATGATGACTTCGTCAGGAGCGCGCGTCTGGTCGGCGATGGAGGCGAGAAGCGCGGGGAGGCTTCGTCGCTCGTTGAGGACGGTCGCCACCAGTGAGATGCGCGACCGGTGCGCTGGCATGCCCGTACTTTAGCAGGAGTGGGCGGCGATGTCCGGAGTCGACCGGCCGAAGGCGAAGGCGATTCCGTCGCGGCGCTGTTGGAGCCCGGGGTGTGCGTGCGATCACACCGCCCGGCCGTCCAACAGATGAGCGGGGCCCGCGACGGAGACAGACCAGTCAGGTACACTGATCGAAGCGCCAATTTCCGTACACGAGTGGGGACATGCCAAACCGATTTTCCCGACGCACAAGCGAGCTTCATGCGGGAGTCGTCAGCGCTGTCGCGGTCCTGCTGTTAGGGGCTTCGGCGGCCGCCTGCAGCCCGCAGCCGGTCACCGTCGATTCCATCGCCGTCCAGTCCGTTTCGCGCGGCGATCAAAACGCGTCTGCCATCGGTCAGGAGATCCAGACCCGCGCCATGGTCGCGCTGGCGGAGTTGGCCGAGGACGCGACGCCGCCCGACGAGGCCGGATCGGGCCAATCCGCCGACCCCGGCGACGCTCCCAATGCGACCGCCGCGCAGACCGGGGAGGCGGCTGCCACCGCGACACCGACGGGCGCGGAGATCCCGACGCCGGACCTATCGTCCATCAGCCAGATGGTCGACCTATCGGCGATCCAGGACATGATGACGCAGCTCAACCAGATGGGATCGGGATCGACCTCGATCGGCGTGGCGGTCAATCCGACGCCCGCCGCGATGCCGTCTCTGCAGATCCAGCTGACCCCGCTGCCCGAGGGCCAGGGGGTCATCGCAACGCCGACGCCGGCACCCTAGCGGGTCAGCTCCCTCGATTGTGCCCTGACTGTCCGGGACGCACGCGCCGCGGCGCTACGCCCGGAAGAAGAAGAGCAGCGTCATCGTCGCCCCGACCGCAACGACGAACGCCCGTACGAAGCGGGGGTCGATGCGGCGCGCGATGGAGGCAGCGCCATACCCGCCGATGACGGCTCCGCCGAGCATGACCAGCGCGTGCGGCCACACGACGATGCCCGACAAGACGAAGACGATGACCGCGACACCGTTGATGCACGCCGTCAGCAGGCTTTTGAGCGCGTTCGCTTCCTGGATGTCGTCGATCCCCATGGCCACGAACGCGGCGAGCATGAGAATCCCGAGCCCGCCGCCGAAATAGCCGCCGTAGATCGCCATCACGAACTGAGCTACCCAGAGCCCCACGAGTGATCGCCGCGACGTCGCGTCGCTCACCTGGGTCCACCGTGTCAGCCAGCTCGTCAGACTTCGCCCGCACGCGAAGAGGACCGTCGCGATGAGCAGAAGAAACGGGACCAGGCGAACGAAAGTGATCTGCGGCGTGCTCAGCAGGAGGAGCGAGCCACTGAGGCCGCCCAGCAGGCTCGCGCTTGCCAGCACCGCCACGAGCGCCGGGCGGTGATGCGCCAGCTCGCGCCGGTAGGCGGCGACGCTCGCCCATGTGCCGGGCCAGAGGGCGACGGTGCTAGTCACGTTCGCCGTCTTGGGCAGGATGCCAGCGAACACCAGGGACGGAAAGGTCAAAAACGTCCCGCCGCCGGCGACGGCGTTGAGAGAGCCTCCGAAGATCGCCGTGGCGAAGAGCATGAGCCAGGGCAGCACAGGGTCCACGTACGCACTCCGACCGCTTGGATGGGATGATGGGCGCAAGCCGCCGCACGACATGAGTCGGCGTCGGGCTGGGGCGATCCGAAGCGAATGGGGGCGCGGGCCGGGGCTCACCGCGGTGAGGGGCCGCGCGCGATCGCCGTCAACATCCTACCAGAAGCATCGGCCCACCCGCCTGGCGTCGACCGCCCAATGCGCGGGGAGCGGATGCAGGACGGCGTTTCTGGCCCCGCGGCTGTGCTAATCTGGAGAGGGGTCGTTCCCGCGGCTGGAGGCGCCATGAGCATCTGGCTGGCACGGCGTGCCCGATTCGTCGTAGCTTCAATCGCCCTGGCGCTTGTCGCGGGCTGCACGCCGCAGGCTGCGCAGCGGCCGGGCGCCGAATCCTCGGGAAAGCTTGGCGGCTCGGTCGACGTCCTGGCAACCTGGGGCGGGGACGAGCAGGACAGCTTTCTCGCCATGGTCAAACCCTTCGAAGATCAGACCGGCGTTCACGTCCAATACGAGTCGACGCGCGATCTGAACGCCGTGCTCACGACCCGCGTCCAGGGCGGGAACCCCCCGGATGTCGCGGGTCTCCCGGGGCCCGGGCAGATGGCGGAGCTGGCACGGGGCGGCCACCTGGTGGATCTCGCCGGCGTCCTCGACATGTCGGCGATGCGGGATCAGTATTCGGACGAGTGGCTGCGGCTCGGGCAGGTGAACGGTAAGCAGGTCGGGATCTTCATCAAGGCCGCGGCGAAAGGGCTCATCTGGTACGACCCGAAGTCTTTCGCCCGGGCCGGCTACCAAAAGCCGGCCTCATGGGACGAGCTGATGGCGCTCTCCCGCCGCATCGCGGACTCCGGTGTCACTCCGTGGTGCATCGGGTTGGAGGGTGGCGCGTCCAGCGGGTGGCCGGGCACCGACTGGCTCGAGGACATCGTGCTTCGCCAGGCAGGACCGGACGTGTACGACCAGTGGTATCAGGGCAGGCTCGCCTGGAGCTCGCCGGAGATCAAACGCGCTTGGCAATCGTGGGGCCAGATCGTCGCCGATCCCCGGATGGTCTTTGGCGGGCGCCAGGGGATGCTGGCGACGAACTTCGGCGACGCGGGCACCCCGATGTTCGGCGATCCCCCGCGGTGCTATCTCCACCACCAGGCCAGCTTCATCACCAGCTTCTTCCTTCAGGCCAACCCAGGGCTCAACCCCGTCGACGATTTCGACTTCTTCCCTTTCCCGGACATCGATTCGCAGTATGCCGGAGCCGTCGAGGCCGCCGGTGACCTGTTCGGCATGTTCAAAGACACGCCGCAGGCCCGCGCGCTCGTCAAATATCTGAGCACCCCACAGGCGCAGGCCATCTGGGTCAAGCGCGGCGGCGCGATCTCCCCGAACCGACAGGTTCCCCTGACCGACTATCCGGACCCCTTGTCCACCCGCTCGGCACAGCTCCTGACCGGTGCGCGGACCGTGCGCTTCGATGCCTCTGACCTCATGCCGGACGCGATGAACACGGCCTTCTGGAAGGCCATCCTCGACTACGTCAACAATCCAGACTCGCTTGATTCCATCCTCTCGACGCTCGACTCGGTTCGGACCAGCGCCTACGCCACGTAAATCACGAACGCGCCAGCGCCTCCGGAGCATCTGAGGAGCGATGGATCGACTTGTCGTCGCCATTGCCGCCGTGGCGGCAGTCGTCACCTCGGGCGTCGTCTACGTCACGGTTGGCGAGCGCATTCTGGGCCTCCTGCCGCAAAACGGCCGGCGCGCGGCGCGCCCATGGCTGTGGCTGGCGCCCGCCCTCGCGTCGGTCGTGGCATTTCTCGTTCTTCCCACCGTCAATACGGTCCTGCTGTCCGTGCGCAATCCATCGACCGGCGCGTGGATTGGGCTCGCCCACTACGCGTCCGTGCTGGGCGATCCGAGCGTGCAGGTCGCCCTCCGAAACAACCTCCTGTGGATCGTCGTCTTCCCGACCGCGGTGGTCCTCCTGGGGTTGACCATCGCGCTCCTCACCGACCAAGTGCGGTACGAGCGGGTGGCGCAGGCGGTCGTGTTTCTGCCGATGGCGATCTCCTTCGTCGCGGCGGGCGTCATCTGGCGGTTGATGTACGAGTTCCGTCCGCCACCGCTGCCGCAGACCGGCACGCTGAACGCCTTCCTGATGTTCGTGGCGCCTGGATTCGACCCACATGCCTGGCTGATCGACAACCCGCCCTGGAACAATCTGGCCCTCATTGTCGCGGCGGCGTGGGTCTGGACTGGATTCTGCATGGTGGTCCTCTCCGCCGCGCTGAAGGGTGTTCCCTCAGAGATTCGTGAGGCGGCGCGCGTCGACGGCGCGACGGAGCTGCAGGCCGTTCGTTTTGTCGTGATCCCCATGCTCGGCGACACCATCGCGGTCGTGGCGACCACGATGGTGATCTTCGCGCTCAAAGCCTTCGACATCGTCTACGTGATGACGAATGGGAACTACGAGACCGAGGTCATCGCGAATCGGATGTACAAGGAGATGTTCACGGTCCGGGACTTCGGGCACGCGAGCGCGCTCGCCGTGGTCCTCCTGCTGGCCGTCGTCCCGGCCATCGCGCTCAATCTCCGGCGTTTTCGCCAGCAGGGGGCAAGGTGATCACGTTAGCGGCGTGGGCGGGACCTGGTGGCTCGGCTTCCGCTGCGGCGCGTCGGTGGGCGATGCGCCTTCTCGTGCATCTCGCGGTCGTCGGCATAGCCGTCGTGTGGATGCTACCCACGGTCGCCCTCTTCGTCAGCTCGCTCCGCCCGCCCGCCCTCGTGGCCGCGAGCGGCTGGTGGACCGCCTTCACGCCGCCCTTCGCGTTCACCCTGGCGAACTACCAGCGGGTGCTCTCGGCGAACAATATGGCCCAAAGCTTCGCGAACAGCGTGGTCATCAGCCTGCCGGCCACCGTCATCCCGATCGTGCTCGCCGCGTTCGCGGCCTACGCCTTCGCCTGGATGGAGTTCCCCGGGCGAACCATCCTGTCGCTCGCGGTGGTCGGCCTGCTGGTCGTCCCGATCCAGGTCACGCTGATCCCGGTGCTTCAGCTCTTCACGCTGTTCGGTCTTAACGGGACGTTCCTCGCCGTCTGGCTCGCCCACACGGGGTTCGGAATGCCCCTCGCCGTGTACCTACTGCGGAACTTCTTCGCGGCGCTTCCGCGCGAGATGCTCGAGGCCGCGGAGGTCGACGGCGCGTCGCCGCCCCGCGTATTCTTTGGTCTCGTGCTACCGGTGTCCGGTCCGGCCATCGCGTCGCTGGCGATCTTTCAGTTCCTCTGGGTCTGGAACGACCTGCTGGTTGCGCTCGTGTTTCTCGGAGGCTCGCCGGACGTCGCGCCGATGACGGTGACGGTGAGCAATCTGGTGAACTCGCTCGGACAGAATTGGCAGCTTCTCACCGCCGCTGCTTTCGTCTCCATGTCTGTTCCGCTCGCGGTGTTTTTCAGTCTGCAACGCTTTGTCGTCCGCGGAATCATCGCCGGATCGATCAAAGGGTAGCGTTGTGGGATAGAATCCCGCGGCCGAGAACCCTCCGATCGAGCCAGGCGAGCATGATCGAAGCCGAGTCCACCCCCGCGTCACCTGCCGCCTCCGCCCCGCCATTTGGGCGCGGCGCAAATGTCCTCGTTGCCGCGCGTAGCCTGTTCACCCGCCGGATCGCGGGCAAGATCATCCTCCCCTATCTCGTTCTCCTCGTCCTCGTGGCCCTCCTGGCCACGCGCATCACCATCGACATGCTGGACAGCTCGCTGGAGGAGAAGTACCGGGAGGAGCTGGCAGCGGCGGGGCGGTCGGCCAACGAAGCGATGGTGCTGCTCGAAGACCGCAACCTGACGTCGCTACGGCATATGGCCTTCACCGAGGGTGTCGACCGCGCGCTGGCGGACAACGATACGGCGGCGCTCCAGCGACTGATCGCGCCGATCGCCGCGAACGACCGAATCGCCTACGTGGACGTGTTTGGCGCGGACGGCGCGCAGCTCCTCTCTCTGCGCGCCACCAGCCTCGGTCCGGACGCGTCGGCGCGCGTCGACCCCAGCGCTGGGCAGTCGGCGCCGATCCAATATGTGCTGCGCGGCGCATCCGACCAGCTGGGAGACAAGTACGCGGGCATCGTCGCGACCCCGTGGGGGCGGATGTTCGTATCCGCGGCGCCAGTGCGCCTGGATGACGACCTCGTGGGCGCGATCGCGGTGAGCGTGCCCATCGATGAGGTCGCCAGTCGACTGAGCCAGGAAGCCGGCTCCAGGGGCATCACCATCTACGACGTCGACGGCTCGCCGATGGTGAGCACCATTCGGGCTTCGGCTTCGACCCTGGCGGAGGCGCTGACGCTGCCCAGCGACCAGCGCGCAGCGGCCCTTCGCGGCAACGACGTCGTCGTGCGGCGCTCCCGGGTGGGCGACGTTCTGTACGTCGAAGCCCTCGGAGCCCTGGCGATTCGGCGCGAGCCCAACTTCGTCGTCGGGACGGGGAACGTGATCAACATCATCGAGGAGCGTGGCGCTCAGGCCCGCGTCGCGATGATCGTCCTCTTCGCCGGCGTCCTGGTCCTCGTTCTCGCCATCGGCATCGCCCTGGCCCGGCGCATCACCCAGCCGGTGTATGCCCTCGTGGAGGCGACCGACCGCGTCCGCCGCAATGACCTCGACTTCGAAGTTCCCGTACGAACGGAGGACGAGCACGGGATCCTCACCGAGGCATTCAACGAGATGCGTGGCGGGCTTCGCGAGCGAGAGCGGTCGCGGGCAGCGATCGAACGCTACATGAGCCCCAAAGTCTATCGGTTGATCCAGGCCGGCGAGCTGAGCATGGGTGGGGTAAGCCGGGAGATCACCGTGTTCAAGAGCGATATTCGGGACTTCACGCCGCTCTCCGAGAAAATGGAGCCCGAAGCGCTCGTCGACTTTCTCAATCGGTACTTCGAAGCCATGGTCGCCGCGATCACCAAGTATGACGGCGAAGTCGACAAGTACATGGGCGACTCCATCCTCGCGAAGTTTGGCGCCACGGAGTGGTATCCGGATCACGCCCGCAAGGCCGTCCTCGCGATGGTGGAGATGGTCGAGACGTGTGAGGCGTTCAACCAGGCCCTCGTCCGGGAGGGCGCGCCGCCGATCCGAATGGGAATAGGCGGCAACACGGGGACGGCAGTCGTCGGCAACATCGGCTCAACGGACCGGATGGAGTACACCATCATCTCCGACGCGGTTAATACCGCTCAGCGCATCGAGGAGCTGTGCAAGGAAGTCGGATGGGATCTGCTGATCAGCGAGGAAACGTATAAGCAGGCGAGCGACGTCGTGGAGGTTGGCCGTCCTTGGAGCATACGACTGCGCGGACGAACCCGCGACACGCTCGTGTATCCGATTCTCGGGCGAATGAATGCCGTGCCGCCTGCGCGTCGGCGCGCCTATGACGGCCTCCTAAAGGAACAGGGTGGCGCGGCAGCGCCCCGCGCGTAGCGTGCTGCGAAGGCTTATGGGGTGCCGCGCCCGGCGCCCTCGCCAAGAGGCGTATCCCCGGCGCCATGCATGGATGCCGCTGAGCATGGTCCAAGCCCTCGAAGATCCCTGGTGCGGGCTCGGTCAGGCCGCCACCGCCGGTCGCCCGGATGAGCCAGGGGGAGTCTGAGGGGTGGTCCGGCCGGATGATGCCGACGATCATGGGCGTCGAAGCGAGGCGGCCTTTGCACCGGTCCTCTACCTCGCGCTCGTCACCCTCGTCGGAACGTCCCTCGCCATCGTGCTGATCGTGAGCTATCGCGGGGCGATCGCGTTCGCCACGCCCACACGCTACAGCGGGACGTTCCTGAATCGCGAGTTCTTCGCCGACTACTCGCCGGACGCGGGACGCACCACGGATTACGCCGTGATCGCGCCGGACGAGGAGTCCGGCGCGCCGCGCGTCAGCTTCATCAGCGTCTCCCATCGCCTCGGGCCCGTCCGCCCGGAGGTGTTGTCCGAGGCGGCGAGCGACCAGCGCGCCATCGACAACGCTCTGCGGGATACTGAAGACCGGTCGCCCGTGTTCGCGACGACGGACGAGATCGCTGGACGGGCCACCGATCTCCAGCAGGCGCACCGAGCCCCGCAAAGCACCACGGGGACGCCGGTGGCGGTGGCGCGTCTCCTGGATGCCACAGCGGTTCGTCCGCGGCCGACGGCGAGCAGCACTGGTCTTGCGGTGCCAATCGCCGGCACGCCGCGGGCTCAGCCGACCCTGCCCTTTGAAGAGCAAGCTTCGCGCCCCACGACGGCCGCGGCGCTGCCTGGCTCGGCTGAAGCGCCATCCGCAACGCCGACGAGCCCTCCGCGACCG
>DASRDP010000120.1 GCA_035652535.1 Chloroflexota bacterium | reverse complement strand
TCGGGCTCGCGCTGGCCATCGAGCTGGGAACGCGCGGCGTGCGCTGCGTCCTCGTGGAGCGGGGCGATGGCAGCGTTCCCGTGCCCAAGATGACGCAGCTCACGACCCGCACCGTGGAGTTCTGCCGTCGGTGGGGGATCGTCGATGAGGTTAAAGCGGCCGGCTGGCCGGAGACCCTTCCCGGCGACTTCGTCTACGTCACCAGCCTCGCCGGATTCGAGCTGTTCCGCGAGCCCTATCCGAGCTACGCGATGCGCGGCGAGGTCCCCTATTCGCCCGAGGGCACGCGGCATTGCCCGCAGATCTTTTTCGACCCGATCCTGCGGCGACACGCCGCGACCCTTCCGACGGTCAGCCTGCGGTATGGCGCGGAGCTGGAATCGTTCGATCAGGATGCCGGCTGTGTGCGTGCGACGGTCCGCGACGGCGCGACAGGCCGTCTCGAGGTGATCGATGCCCTGTACCTCGTGGGGTGCGACGGCTTTGACGGCCACGTACGGAAGGCGATGGGCGTGGCGTATGCGGGATCGGGGATGTTGAGCTATAGCGTCAGCATCTACTTTCGGTCGCCGGCGTTGATCCATCGGCACGATAAGGGTTGGTCTCGGTTCTATCGGCTGGTGGGTCCAGAGGGGCACTGGGGCGACATGATCGCGATCGATGGCAAGGAGTTGTATCGGCTGACGGTCCTCGACGCGAATCCGGACCAACCGGTGGATGCGTTCGATGTAGCCGCGTGCATGCGACGGGCTGCCGGCGTCGATTTCCCGTACGACGTGCTGTCGGTGCTGCCCTGGAAGCGGCGCGAGCTGGTGGCGGACCGATTCCGATCAGGTCGCGTGTTCATCGCCGGTGACGCGGCCCATCAGATGTCCCCGACCGGCGGGCTCGGCATGAACACGGGCGTTGGCGACGCGGTGGATCTGGGGTGGAAGCTGGCGGCCGTGCTCGATGGGTGGGGCGGGCAGGTCCTCCTCGACGCGTACCAGATCGAGCGGAAGCCGGTAGCGGTGACGAGCGTGACCGCGTCGAGTCGCGTCTACCAGGAGACTATGGCCCTTCCGGGCGGCCCGCTGCTGCTGGAGGATTCGTCGGACGGCGCCGCCCACCGGGAGCGGTTCAGACGCGCATTCGACGGAAAGCGCGCCGTGACCGAGCCGATCTCGGAGCAGGCGAAGCTCGGGTACTGCTACGACGCTTCGCCGATCGTCGTGCCGGATGGATCGCTACCCATTTCATATGAGGCGCCGTCGTTCATTCCCTCTGCGCGGCCGGGCACGCGCGCGCCGCACGCATGGGTGCGGCCGGGCATTTCGACCCTCGACTACTTCGGCGATGGTTTCGTCCTCTTGTGCTTGGGCGTTGAGCCATACGATGCGCGAGATTTGCAGCGTTGCGCGGACGAACGTGGCGTGCCATTTCGCGTCGTGGAGGTCCGTGATCCCGGGATCGCCAAGCTGTACGAAACGGCGCTGGTCCTCGTGCGCCCCGATGGTCACGTCGCCTGGCGATCCAACACGCCGCCGGCGGATCCTGGCCGGCTGCTCGACCGCGTTCGGGGCGCCATGACGAACACGAAAGGAGACGCCGCGTGCGAATCGCCTCAATCAAAGGCAACGATCTCGCCGTCGTAACAGACAAAGCGTTCATCCTCATCGGTGATGCGCTGGCGCAGCGTGGCGCCCTGATGCGCGGCGCGTCGATGATCGATCTCATCACCCGGTACGACGCACTCAAGAGCGCGATCGCGGAGGCCGCGGAGAGGGTCACGGTCGTCCAGGCGGACCACACGCGACTCGACCCGCCGGTGCCTGTGCCGTCGAAGATCTGGGCTGCCGCGTCGAATTACCGGCGCGGTGGGACGGGCATTTCCGACACCGCCGGCCGCGGAGCCGCGACCGAAGTGAGCCCCGATGCGCTGCTCGAGATGGCGTTCCTGAAGCCACCCTCGGCGGTCATCGGGCCGGAGGATGCTGTCGTCATCCCCAAGGATGCCGAGGCCGTGTTCCCGGAGCTGGAGCTGTGCGTCGTGATCGGGAAGAAGTGCCGAAATGTGTCCGTCGACGAGGCGATGGACGCGGTGTTCGGCTACACCATCATCCTCGATATGACGGCGCGCACGTACGCGGCGATCCAGGCTCCGTCAGCGTTGATCGGCACGCGGTGCGTGCGGAAGGGGTATGACACGTTCGCGCCCATTGGCCCGTGGATTGCCACGCGCGACGAGATCCCCAATCCCCAAGGGCTCCTCGCCCAGCTCTGGGTCAACGGCGAGCTGACGCAGTCGGCGACGACCGAGGCGATGATCAACGGCGTTCCCCGTCTGGTGAGCTATCTGTCGCGCGTGGGAACGCTCTATCCCGGCGATCTCATCGCAACCGGCAATCCCGACTCGCCGGAGTTTCAGCGGAGCCTGGCGCCCGGGGACACAATGCGGGCGGAGATCGAGCGCATCGGTGCGATGAACCTGCGGGTCGTCGCGGCCTCGGACAGGGGCTGATCAGTTTCTGAACGCGTCTGCCCTGAGCGCGTGTGAGAACGTGTCAGCCCGAGGGCGCAGCTGGAGCCACCCCGCGGCCGTGAGATGCTTCACTGCGTTCAGCATGACAGGCGGAGACAGCGTGTGATCTCGTCGGAGGGCGAGCGAAGCCCGTTCGCCGCGAGAGCGCGGCGGACGTTGTCAGCTCGAGGGCGCGCCCGAAGGATTCCGCCTGCCTGAGATGGCTCACGACGTTCCGTTTGAAACGCGCGCCAGCTCGGCCTGCTGGACCCGTGGCATGACCTCCGCCGCGAACAGCTCCATCGATCGGTTCGCCACTGCGAAGGGCACGTCGCCGAACTGAAACAGGCAATGCGCCTCGGTGCAGCCGATCTCCTCCGCCATGCGGCGCAGCGACCGCGCGCAGTCGTCCGGATCGCCGGCGATCAGTCGGCCCTCGTCGACGAGCTGCTCGATGTCGATGCCGGCGTTGGACGGCGCTGCCGGGAGCTTCGAGAGGTACTGGGAGGCACGGTTCAAGCGCACGTGCTCGCGCAGTCCGCTCTCGGCAATCCCGCGCGCCTCCGCGCGGTCCTCGGCGACGACGACGTGGTAGTGGGTGCCGATGGTGGGCGGCTCAGCCCGACCAGCCGCGGCCCACGTTTCGCGGTAGATCCGCGTCAGCTCCGCCAGCGCCGCGATGGGCTTGAGGTAGCCGATCGTGAGGAGGCGGTAGCCCTGGGTGCCGATGTACTCGAAGCTCTTGGGCGAGTTGGACGCGGCCATCCAGATGGGTGGGTGGGGTCGCTGCTCCGGTCGAGGCCACAGCTCCATCTCTTCGAGCTGATAGTACGGACCGGCGTGGCTGAAGGAGCGATTGGACCAGGCTTTCAGGATGACCTGGATGCTCTCCATCAGGCGCTCCTGGGCGTCTGCGTAGTTCACGCCCAGCACCTCGTAATCGTGGGCCACGAAGCCGCGCCCGATCCCCAACTCGACCCGTCCGCCCGAGAGGAGGTCCAGCACCGCGAGCTGCTCGGCGACCTCGAGGGGATGGTGGAGCGGAAGCACGACGACCGAGGTGCCGAGCCTCACCCGCGTGGTGTGCTGCGAGACTGCGGCGAGCATCGTGGACAGGGCCGGCATCATCCCGCCGTATTGGTGGAAATGGTG
>DASRDP010000119.1 GCA_035652535.1 Chloroflexota bacterium | reverse complement strand
AGCACGATTCGGCAACCGAGGTCCTGGAGGGCACGCAGGGTCGGGAGCGTCTCACGAATACGGCTGTCATCCGTGATCTGGCCGTCTTCGAGCGGAACGTTGTAGTCGACCCGAACGAGAACCCGTTTTCCCCGGAGGTCGACGTCCCGAAGCGTGCGTAGCGACGATGGCGGGCCAGACGACGCGGCCGTCATCGCGCGGTCCGCCCGGAGGTCATCCCTCCATCATCCCCGCCATAAAGTTGGCGAGGTCAGAGACTCGACACGAGTAGCCCCACTCGTTGTCGTACCACGACACGACTTTCACCATGTTGTCCCCGACAATCATCGTGTCGAGGGCGCTGAAAATCGACGAGTAATCGCTACCCTTGAGGTCGCTCGAGACCAATGGCTCCTCGGTATAGGCCAGGATCCCCTTCATGGGCCCCTCGGCGGCCTTCTTCATGGCCGCGTTGATCTCCTCGACCGTTGCCTTGCGATCGAGATCGGCCACGAAATCGATTACCGAGACCGTCGCCGTCGGCACGCGAAAGGCGATGCCGTTGAATCGGCCCTGCAGCTCGGGGATCACGAGCCCGACGGCCCGCGCAGCGCCGGTGGCCGCCGGCACGATGTTCATCGCCGCGGCCCGCGCATCGCGCAGGTCGGCGCTCGCCATGTCCAGCAGCCGTTGCGAATTCGTGTAGGAGTGGACCGTGGTGAGCAGCCCCTTTTGGATTCCGAACGTGTCGAAGAGCACTTTGGCAACGGGCGCGAGGCCATTCGTCGTGCAGGAGGCATTGGAGACGACCCGATGTTTCGCGGGGTCGTACATTCGCTCGTTCACCCCGAGCACCAGCGTGATGTCCTCGTTGCGGGCGGGCGCGCTGATGATCACTTTCTTTGCGCCGCCCTGGAGATGCGCTGCCGCCTTGGTCGCGTCGGTGAAAAATCCGGTCGACTCCACGACGATGTCCGCCCCGACATCGCTCCACTTGATGGCGGCCGGATCCCGCTCGGCAAACACCTTGATGGTCTCGCCGTCAACGATGAGGTTCCCGTTCGACGCCTCGACCGAGCCGGGGTACCGCCCGTAGTTGGTGTCGTACTTCAGCAGGTGTGCATTCGTCTTTGAATCCATCAGGTCGTTGACCGCGGCGATCTCGAGGGCGTTCGGATGCCGCTCGCGAATGGCCTTGAACACCTGACGGCCGATGCGACCGAAGCCGTTGATGCCTACGCGCACAGTCATTCGGGATACCTCCTCGTAGCCGGTGTCGTACGCTAGGTGGTGAGGCTGGAACCCAGCAACGGATCAGAGCCGGGGCTCGGCAGCCGAAACGCGAGAGCGCCCGCGAATCGACCGGTGGACCCCAGCGCCTCCTCGATTCGCAGGAGCTGGTTGTACTTTGCGACACGGTCGGAGCGCGCGGGCGCGCCGGTCTTGATCTGTCCCACTCCGCTCGCCACCGCGAGGTCCGCGATCGTGACGTCCTCCGTCTCGCCCGATCGGTGCGAGATCACGGCCGAATAGCCGGCGCGCCGCGCAAGCTCGATGCAATCCAAGGTCTCGGTCACCGTTCCGATCTGGTTGAGCTTGATGAGGATGGAGTTCGCACATCCTTGGCTGATGCCGCGCGACAACCGGTCCAGGTTGGTAACGAAGAGGTCGTCCCCGATGAGCTGCACCTGCGACCCCAGACGTCCGGTCAACTCTGCCCAGGCATCCCAGTCATCCTCGCCGAGCCCATCCTCAAGGGAAACGATCGGGTAGGCTCGCAGCCACTCCGCGTACAGATCGATGAGACCGCTCCCATCAAGGGTTCGCCCTTCCCGCGGTAGCACGTATTTCCCGTCCTGGAGCAGCTCGGTCGCGGCCACGTCGATGGCAATGGCCACCTCTTCGCCCGGTCGGTAGCCCGCGTTTTCGATGGCCCTCACGAGGATCTCGACGGCTTCGGCGTTCGAAGACAGGGACGGGGCGAATCCACCCTCGTCCCCCAGACCGGTGCCGAGCCCTTGCGTTTTCAAAAGGTCGCGCAGGGCATGGTAGATCTCTGAGCCCGCACGAAGAGCCTCCGCGAAGGAGCCCATCCCCAATGGAACCAGCATGAACTCCTGGAAGTCGGTCGAGTTCTCCGCATGGCGCCCGCCATTGAGCACGTTCATCATGGGAACGGGCAGGAGCCGCGAATTTGCGCCGCCGAGGTAGCGAAAGAGCGGCGTTCCCAGAGACTCCGCGGCGGCCTTTGCGCAGGCGATGGAAACGCCGAGCATAGCATTCGCGCCAAGCTTGCTCTTGTTCTCGGTTCCATCCAGCTCGAGGAGGAGCCCGTCGATCGCCGCCTGGTCGTCGCACGACTGGCCGATGAGGTCCGGGGCGATCAGCTCGTTGACGTTCTCGACCGCGTGCAGCACGCCTTGTCCCCGGTACTTGGATCGATCGCCATCACGCAGCTCGATCGCTTCGTGTGCGCCGGTCGATGCGCCCGACGGGACGGCGGCGCGGCCAAGGCTCCCATCCTCCAGCAGCACATCGACTTCCACCGTCGGGTTGCCCCGCGAGTCAAGGATCTGGCGCGCATGGACCAGGGCAATGGTCGTCATGATTCCTCAAGTATAGCGAGTCTCCCGCCACGGACGAACGCTCCGCACCCAACCGAGGTGGCCGCGCTCACTCCGCTCGGACCACCACCCGCAGCCCGCTCACGGAGACCACCCGAACCGGAGAACCGGACGGAATCGGCGTGTCCGGGTCAGCGGCGCTCGCCTGCCACAGCTCGCCATCCACCAGAACCGTACCGCTTGCGCCGATGTCAGAGCGGGCAACGCCTCTTGCCCCGGGCAGCGTCTCGATCCCGACGAAGACTGGCCGCCGCCTGCCACGCAGAATCGCGGCGACAACGAAGGTGAAAAACCCCGCGAAGGCGAGAGACATGGTCACGACGGCAGGGGCTGACACGCGGACGAACGCCTGGCTCTGGGGGGCCGTCGCCAGCAGCATCGAGCCGAGAAGAAACGAAAGGATTCCCCCCACGGTCAGCACGCCGCTTCCCGCGACGGCCAGGTCCGCGAACAGGAGGACCAAGGCAAACAGAATCAGTCCCACACCAGCCATGTTGATAGGAAGCGTGCCGAGGGAGTAGAGCGCAAGCAGTACGGAGATCCCACCGACCACGCCGGGCAGCACGGCTCCCGGGCTGGCCAGCTCGTAGATCAGCGCGAGCCCGCCGAGACTCAGGAGCAGATACGCAACGGTCGGATCGCTGATGGTATGGAAGAAGCGCTCGATGCCGTTCATCGACCGGAATTCGAGGGGAGCGTCGGCAACGTTGAGCGTGACGTCCGCCGATCCCACGTGCACCGACCGGCCGTCGAGGCTACGCAAGAGGGCGGGGAGGTCGTCCGCGATCACGTCCACCACGTTCTGCTTCAGCGCTTCCGACGATTGGAGATTCGCGCTGGTCCGCACCGCCTCTTCCGCCCAATCGGCATTCCTTCCCCGTAGCTCCGCCATCGAGCGAATGGACGCCACGGCGTCATTGGTGATCTTGTCCACCATGGTGGACGACTGTTGCTCCTCCCCGTTACTGCCGAGCGACACTGGATGGGCCGAGCCGATGTTCGTGGACGGAGCCATAGCAGCGATATGGGCCGAGTAGGTGATAAAGACCCCGGCCGACGCGGCCCGGGATCCTGGCGGGTATACGAACACGGCGACGGGAACGCGCGCGGCGAGGATCCGCTGCGTGATCTCGCGCATGGAGGTGTCGAGGCCGCCGGGCGTGTCCATCTCTAAGACGACGAGGCTCGCCCCGGCGGTCTCGGCCTCGTCGATCACGCGTGTCACGTATCCGGCCATGACCGGGTTGATGATCCCGCGAACGTCGGCGACGAAGACGGGGGAGCGAGAAGGCTGGTCAGGGGTGATCGCTTGCGCCAGCGCCGATCGGTCAGTAGAATCGCGCCCAGACACCGACGGGAGTGAATCGTGAACAAGCGGAAGAAAGTGGCCTGGCACAAGCACCTGAAGAAGGCAAAGAAAGCCGAAGAGAAGCGCAAGAACGGCCGGGGCCGCGTGGCGTAGCGGATCAGCAGGCTCGCGCCATGCATCCGGACCAACGTGCCCCATCGCGAACGACGGGGCAGAAGGCCTGAAGGTCGTGGTCCCGATTTGGCGGTTCATCGGCGCACCTTGAGCGCCCGCGCACACTACCTGGAGTCCGCGCAGCGGGCTCCGCGCGCACATCGCGTGGAGTATCATGGTACCGGGCTCGATTGTACAAGGAGGTATTTGTGCCAGGACCGGTCCGACCCATATTCCCGTTCACGGCCCTCGTCGGCCAGGAGCGAATGAAGCTGGGTCTACTTCTCAATGCTGTGAATCCAAAGATTGGCGGCGTTCTCGTCCGCGGCGAAAAGGGTACCGCGAAGTCCACCGCCGCTCGGGCCCTCGCGGCGCTGCTCCCTGAGGAGCCCACCGTCGCTGAATGTCGATTCGGCTGCGATCCGACGCGACCGGCCACCTGGTGCGAGGAGTGCCACGAGCGGGCGGAACGAAAAGCGCTCGACACGTACGTGCGGCACGTACCCCTGGTCGAGCTCCCGGTCAGCGCCACGGAGGACCGTGTCGTCGGCACGCTGGACATCGAGCACGCGGTCAGGGAGGGCCAGCGACGGTTTGAGCCGGGCGTGCTGGCCTCCGCGAATCGCGGAATTCTCTACGTGGACGAAGTGAATCTCCTCAGTGACCATCTCGTCGACGTCCTGCTGGACGCGGCCGCGATGGGCGTCAACTACGTCGAGCGCGAAGGCATCTCGTTCAGCCACCCGGCCGAGTTCATCCTCATCGGCACCATGAACCCCGAGGAGGGTGAGCTGCGCCCGCAGCTTCTCGACCGCTTCGCCCTCACGGTGGAAGTCGAAGGGATCCATGAGCCGCACCTCCGCGCTGAGGTCGTGCGGCGCCGCGCGGCCTTCGAGACCGACCCCGTCGCCTTCAACGTGATCTGGCAGGAGGCGGAAGAAGAGGAGCGCCACCGACTGGAGCGCGCTCGCACGCTGCTGCCGGACGTGACGCTGTCGGAGCGCATGCTCGACCTCATCACGCGAATTTGTTCCGATCTCGAGGTCGACGGCTTGCGCGCGGACATCGTGATGTACAAGACCGCGATGACCCACGCCGCGTATCAGGGCCGAACCAACGTGACGCCCGAAGACGTGCGGGTCGCGGCCATGCTCGCGCTTCCCCACCGACGGCGGCGGCAGCCCTTCGACGAGGCGAGCGCCGACCCCGGCGAGCTCGAGCGGCGAATCCAGGCGCAAGTGTCTCGATCTGAGGCGGAAAGCGCCGAGGGCGAAGCGAACCCCACACCCGAGCCTGCTTCGGCAACCGAGGAAGACAAAGTAGGCCAAGGAGATGCGCCCCGGGTTGATCAACCCGGGGCCCCCTTTCGCGTCCGGAAGATAGCCACCGATTCGGTTCAACCGCGTGAACGCCAGCGACTCGGTCGACGCACGAGTGTCACGAACACCGAGCCTGTCGGGCGGTACATCCGTGGCGCGGTGCCCAAGGAGAAGGCGCACTCTCTGGCGCTCGACGCGACGGTCCGGGCCGCCGCGGTGTATCAGCAGGAGCGCAGAGAAGCGGAGCCCGAAGGAACTGCCTTTCGCCTGAAGCGGTGGGACATCCGCGAGAAGGTGCGCGAGCGCAAGATCTCGAACCTCATCGTCTTCGTGCTCGACACGAGCGGAAGCATGGGCGTCGAGAACCACATGGTCATGACCAAGGGCGCCATCCTATCGCTCCTCACCGACGCCTACCAGAAGCGAGATCGGGTCGCGCTCATCACGTTTCACGGCTCGCAGGCAGAGCTCGTGCTCAGTCCGACGAACAGCGTGCAGCGCGCTGAGCGGATCCTTCAGCAGCTTCCGACGGGAGGCCGGACCCCGCTCGCCGACGGCCTTCGCGTCGCTGGCGAGCTGCTGGAGCAGGAGATTTCGCGGGACCGGGGCGTCCTTCCGCTCCTCATCGTGGTGTCGGACGGGCGCGCCAACGTGGCGTTGCACGGGAGCGACCCGATCGAAGACGTTCGACGCGTCTCCGGAAAGATCCGCGAGCTCAACGTCAATTCCATGGTCGTGGACACGGAAGCGGAGCACTTCCGCATCGGCCTCGCATCCCGGCTGGCGACCTGGCTGAACGGGCCCTGCTATCGCATCGAGGACCTGGACGCTCGCGCCACCAGCCAGCTCGTTCGGCATGCGATTGGCAGAGGCTAGCATGCCCTCGACGGCGGGGTACAGGCCGTGACGGAGCGCGTCGTGGTCACAGGCCTCGGCACGATCACGCCCCTGGGGACCACGCTTTCCACCACGTGGGACGGGATCGTCGAAGGCAAGCCGGGCGTTGGCCCGATCACGCGATTCGACACCACGGGCTTTGATTGCCGAATCGCGGGCGAGATCAAGGGCTTCAGCCCCGAGGATGCCCTTTCCTTCAAAGAGGCAAAGCGGCTCGACCGGTTCTGCCAGCTCGCTCTCGTCGCATCGCGCGAGGCCCTCGAGGACTCCGGCCTGGAGATCGACGAGTCGATCTCGGAACACGTGGGCGTTCTGTTCGGCTCGGCCGTCGGTGGCATGATCACCCTCGCCGATCAGATCGAAGTGCTCCGGACACGCGGACCGCACCGGGTCAGCCCGTTCCTCATCCCGATGTTCCTCCCAGACCTCGCCGCCGGACACGTCGCGATCGCAACGGGCGCTCGCGGGCCAAACTATGCCGTCGTGTCAGCTTGCGCAACGAGCGCCCACACCATCGGTGAGGCGGCGGAGATCATCAAGCGCGGAGACGCCAAGGTGATGATCGCTGGGGGTTCGGAGGCGGGCATCTTGCCCATCGGCGTTGCCGGATTCGCCGCTATGAAAGCGCTCTCGACGCGCAACGACGAGCCAGAGCGAGCGTCGCGCCCGTTCGACCGCGAACGCGACGGGTTTGTCATGGCCGAAGGCGGTGGCGCGCTGGTGCTCGAAGCGGAGAGCTTCGCCCGCGCGCGTGGGGCGCGCGTCTACGCGGAGGTTGCTGGATACGGCGCAACCGACGACGCCTACCACATCACGGCGCCGTCCGAAGGAGGGGAGGGGGCGGCCCGCGCGATGCAGATCGCCCTTCGGAAGGCGGGCTGCTCGGCGTCCGACGTCGACTACATCAACGCCCACGGGACTTCCACCCCGGCCAACGACCGACTCGAGACGATCGCGATCAAGACCGTGTTCGGCGAGGCAGCCTATAGCGTTCCGGTATCGTCGACGAAGTCCATGACCGGGCACCTCCTGGGCGCCGCCGGAGCGGTCGAGGCTATCGTCTGTGTCAAGGCCATCGACGAGGGAATCATCCCCCCCACGATCAACTACGAGTATCCGGATCCAGAATGCGATCTGGACTACGTGCCCAACGCGGCACGGAAGGAGCCCGTCCACGTGGCGCTGACCAACTCGCTCGGTTTTGGCGGCCACAACGCGTCGTTGGTATTTCGACGTTACCAGTGAGCGACGATCCGTCGATGAGGGCGGGGCCCATCGATGCGTGGAGCGCCGTCGTCCGCTCGATCATCGACGCAGTCGAACAGAGCGACACCACCGAGCTCGACGTTCGCGTCACCGGACTGCGCGTTGCGATCCGTCGCCCAACGCGTCCGTTGTCCCCACCCGCGGAGCCCGGCGCACCTGGCCGTGAGGCCGCGATCTCCGGCGCTGACGACACGGCGCTCCACTTCGTACGTTCACCCCTCACCGGGGTCTGGTACGACGCCCCTTCGCCGGGAGCCGCGCCGTTCGTCGACGTGGGAAGCCCCGTCGAGGTCGGGTCTGTGATCGGACTCATCGAGACGATGAAGATCTTCAACGAAGTGGCCTCCGACCAGGCGGGGACCGTTCGGCAGGTCCTGGTCGAGCGCGGAGCCCTCGTCGCAGCGCACGCGCCGCTCCTCGCCATCGAGCCGCGTTCCGATGCGCTGCCACCGGTGCGCGTCGAATGAGCGCGTCGCGATTTGCGCGCATCTCCGGCCTCGGACGGTCGTTGCCATCCAGGATCGTGTCGAACGACGAACTGAGCACGTTCGTCGATACGTCGGATGAATGGATTCGCAGCCGAACGGGAATCGCCGAGCGGCGCTTCGTGAGCGATGGCGAGACCACGGGCACGATGGCGATCCAGGCCGGATGCGAGGCGCTGACCGCGTCCCGCGTGCCGCCCAGCGAAGTCGGCCTGGTCATCGTCGCCACGTCGACGCCCGACCACCAGGTCTTTCCGGCGACCGCGAGCATGGTTCAGGACGCGCTGGGCCTTACCGCGGCCGGCGCGTATGATCTGGACGCGGCATGCTCCGGCTTCGTCTATGCGCTGGTCACCGCGGGGCAGTTCATCGCATCGGGGTCGTATGAGCACGTGCTCGTGATCGGATCCGACACCCTCTCTCGCTGGCTGGACTTCACCGATCGAACGACCTGCGTCCTCTTCGGCGATGGCGCAGGGGCCGCGCTGGTCTCGGCGACGGATCGGGCAGGAGGCCTGCGGTCGTTCGTTCTCGGCTCCGACGGTCGGGGGGCGAAACACCTCTACGTGCCGGCGGGCGGCTCGCGAAAGCCTCCCTCGGCCGACACGGTCGCGGCGCACGAGCACGCCATTCGGATGAATGGCCACCAGGTGTACCGGTTTTCCACGACGACGCCGGCGGACGCTCTTGTGCAAGCGGCGGATCGAGCCGGCGTTCGGCTCGCGGACCTCGACCTCATCGTGGCGCACCAGGCCAACGACCGAATTTTGCAGACCGTGGCGCACAATCTCGAGCTGCCCGAGTCGCTCTTCTATTCGAACGTCAAGCACTACGGCAACACGAGCGCCGCCTCGATTCCTCTCGCGCTCTACGACGCGCGCGCGGAGGGCCGACTCAGCGACGGAGCGATGGTGGGCTTAATGGGATTCGGCGCCGGGCTCACGTGGGCGACCGCGATCTGGCAGTGGCACGAACCCGCGCCGCGGCCCGCCGGCGCCTGATTCAACCTTTCACCCGGACGAAGGCTCCAGCCCCACGCGAGTCGGTCGGCGCCGAGGGTGCCCTATCTCGGCTCGATCCGCAGAAACACCGATGCGAGCCGCGGCAAAAACAAGACGAGCCCGATCGCGATTGACGCGATGGCGCTCAGCAGGACTGCGCCCGCCGCCGCATCCTTCGCGTGCATTGCCGCCACGGACGGCGCGGCCCCGACGGCGTCTACGGCCGCCTCGACCGACGTGTTGACCGCCTCGGCGACGAGCACCAGAGCGATCGTGAGGAGGAGCACCGCCAGCTCGGTTGGCCCAAATCGGAGCACGACGCCCAACGCCAGGGCCACGGTGGCGGCCACGAGGTGGATGCGAAAGTTGGGCTGTGTTCGAAGGACGTGGAAGATGCCCGCCCACGCGAATCCAAAGCTGCCCAGCACACGGAGGTGCGCGCTCGCCTGAGGGCTCGGCGGAAGGGCCATGCCGTGCTGGACGCCGCTCCCGTCAGGCGCCATCACGACGGATACCCAGCTCGGTCAACACCTCTTCCTCCCGTCGGCGCATCGTTCGGCGTTCCTCGTCCGTCTCGTGGTCGAATCCAAGGATGTGCAGGACGCCATGGACTGTCAGGAAGGCCAGCTCGCGTTTCCGAGAGTGGCCGGCCTCATCCGCCTGACTCTCGAACCGCTCGACGGAGATGACGACGTCGCCGAGATGGAGTGGGGCCTCCGGTGGAAGAACGAAGAAGTCCTGGACGATTCCCTGGCCTGGTCGAACCTCCAAGGCGGGGAAACTGAGAACGTCCGTCGCTTCATCGAGTCCGCGCCGCGTCGCGTTGATCTCCCGCATGTCGTTATCGGTCACAAAGACGACGTCGAGGGTCGCGGGCAATTCCCAGCCGTTGCGTTCGAGTGCGCGCTCGGCAACGAGGCGCACCAGCTTGGCGTCGACCCGGCGGCCAAAACCGCGAGGCACGATCACTTCGACGGCCACCGGCGAGGGCGGGCTCTTTGGCCGACGGGCGCGACCCGATCGTCCCCCTGGCGCAGCCCGTTCAGCAGCGGCTACCGCCTCCCCCGTTGACCGATCGGCGGATGGAACCTCCTGATCCTCGACCTCGGCGATGTTGTCGCCGGTCCGCAAGCCCTCGGGGACCGACCCGGTCTCCGGAGGCGCTTCCCTCGAGGCGGTAGGGCTCGCGGGCTCCGAACGCCGGCGACCGCCACGGGGGCGACCGCGACCGCGCGAGGCGCGCGCGCCCGCTCTTCCTTCTTCGCCTTCTGCGCGGGGGTCCGCGGACACGTCGTTCGTGTCCAGGTGGACATCGCCTCCCGTCACCGGACGCCGGTGGGGTGCGGGCGCGGTCGCGACCGGATTCACGTGGGAAATCCCGATACGCCGCGCCTGCGGGCAGCCTGGATGGCGCTTGTGGACATTATACCGGCCCGTATCTGCGCCGACTCCGCCGTCGGGCGGAGCCGGAGTCGGCGCAGGCACGCGACTGGTATCATCTCACGCGCTTTCGGACACGGGGAGGAAACAGCGTGGAGTCATTTTTCGATGCCCTGGGAGATCTCATCTCTCGGGTCTCGCCCGGGTGGCTGCTGGAGGACCCACAGAAAGCACGCAGCGCGGTGTACCTCGCGCTGTTGGCCTTCTTCGTTCTCGCCTGTGCAGCCGGCATCGCCATGGCCGTTGGCTCGCGGCGACTCAGCAAAGGGAATCGCATTCACCGGCGGCTTTGGAGCCGCTACGGGAACTGGATCGGGTGGCTGGGCGGCCTGGGGATCATCATCGTGGCAATGCGCTATGCCGACGTCCAAATGTTCTCGAAGCGGCTGTGGTCCGTGCTGGACGCGCTCGCGATCGTGGCCGTGGTGGGACACTTTGCCGTGTACCGCTGGCGCAAGTATCCTCACGACATGGCCGTCTATCGCGAAGAGGAGCGCCGTCGACGGTTCCTGCCGGCCCCTCAGGGCGGCCGGGCGCGCGGCGCGCGCCGGCGCAGATAAAGCAAATACATCCAATAACATTGACAACGTCGCTATCAAGGTTTACCATAATAGCATCATACGAGTGTGCAGAACCGCTCAGGTTCCGCAACGCCGGGACAGCGGACGATGGCGACGAAGCGCGATTACTACGACGTTCTGGGCGTCAAGCGAAACGCCACGGACAAAGAGATCCGCCAGGCGTACCGTCGACTGGCGCGCAAGTACCACCCCGACCTCAACCCGAACGATGCGCAGGCCGAGGAGCGGTTCAAAGAGATCTCGGCCGCGTATGAGGTCCTCTCCGACAAGGAGAAGCGCTCCAAGTACGATCGGTACGGGGCAGACTGGGCGCGCGTCGAGCAGGCAGAGGCTGCGCGGGCGGCGGCCGGGGCGGGCGGCGGCTTCTACACCCGCACGTATGACGCGTCGGACTTCGAAGACCTATTCGGCCACACCGGAGGCGGATTCGGGAGCGTCTTCGAGGACCTGTTCCGGCGGACCGGTCGGACCGAAGGGGCGCGGATCCACATGGAGCACGTCCCCGGCCAGGACATCGAGCAGCCGGTCACCGTCACCCTGGAGGAAGCGTACAGCGGCACCACGCGCGTTTTGACCCTCATGTCCCAGGAGGGGACACCTCGGCGAATCGAGGTGAAGATCCCCGCTGGCGTCCGCGAAGGCTCCCGAGTGCGGGTGGCCGCGGAGGGATCTCCCGGGCCATTTGGCGGACCGCGTGGCGACCTTTATCTCATCGTCTCGATCGCTCCGCACAAAGTGTTCCAACGGGACGGCGATGATCTTACGATCAAGCTGCCCGTTCCCCTCCACATCGCCATGCTCGGGGGCGAAGTCGAGGTGCCGACCATCAAGGGCGGCAAGCTCGCCCTCGCGATCCCGCCGGAGACCCAGAATGGCCGACGGATTCGTCTTCGCGGCCAAGGGATGCCGCACCTGGGGGGTTCCGGCCACGGCGACCTGTACGCCGAGGTGAACGTCGTGCTGCCCACGCATCTGAGCGATGAAGAGCAGCAACTCTTTCGACGACTGGCCGAGCTTCGCACACGGGCAGCGACGTGAGGTAAGCGCGTATGCAGATGGAAGGCGTCAGCTTTCGAACCGGGTATTTTGCGATCAGCGTAGCCGCGCGCATCCTGGGGGTGCACGCCCAAACCCTCCGGTCCTACGAGCGGCAGGGACTTTTGGCCCCATCGCGCACCAAGGGGCGTATTCGGCTGTATTCCATCGAGGACATCCGACGCGCCCAACAGATTCGCCGGCTGATCGAGGACCTGGGCGTGAACCTGGCGGGCGTGGAGGTCATCCTCCAGCTTACCGAGCGCATCCGGACGCTCGAAGAAGAGAACGAACGACTTCGTCGACGTGCGACGTAGTGGCGGCGCGCGCAAGAACAGATCCGACTATGGAGTAGGAAACAATGGACATCCAGCGATTCACCGAGCGCGCCCAGGAAGCCCTCGTGCAGGCACAGCGCGCTGCGGAGGCACAGAACAACCAACAGGTCGAGCCGGAGCATCTCCTGTCCGTGCTGCTGACCGCGCCGGACAGCGTCCCGTCTGAAGTCGTGCGCAAGCTCGGCGGCAGCCCGGCGCGGATCCGCGCCGACGCAGAGCAGGAGATCAACAACCTCCCGAAGGTTTTCGGCGGACAGCTCTATCTGTCCAATCGAATGCGAACCCTTCTTTCGGCCGCGGAGCGCAACGCCAGCCAGTTCAAAGACGATTACGTTTCGACCGAGCACCTGCTGCTGGCCATGGCGGAGGAAGGCGATGCCGGGGCAGCCGGTCGCGTTCTGAAAGCGCATGGCATTACCAAGGAACGAATCCTTCAGGCCCTCACGCAGATTCGCGGAACGCAGCGCGTGACGAGCCAGAACCCCGAGTCCACATACCAGGCGTTGGAGCGGTACGGGCGCGAGCTGACCGCGTTGGCGCGGCTCGGCAAGCTGGACCCGGTGATCGGCCGTGACGACGAGATCCGCCGAGTGATCCAAGTGCTCTCGCGCCGGACGAAAAACAACCCAGTCCTCATCGGCGAGCCGGGCGTCGGCAAGACGGCCATCGTGGAGGGGCTGGCCCAGCGCATCGTGCGCGGGGACGTTCCAGAGGGCCTGAAAGAGAAGCGGGTGGTCGCTCTGGATTTCGGCGCGATGGTGGCCGGCGCCAAATACCGCGGCGAGTTCGAAGAGCGGCTCAAGGCCGTGCTGAAGGAGATCCAGGAGTCCGAGGGGGAGATCGTCTGCTTCATCGACGAGCTGCACACGGTGGTTGGCGCGGGCGCCGCGGAAGGCGCGATGGACGCGTCCAACATGTTGAAGCCGATGCTGGCGCGCGGTGAGCTGCGCTGCATCGGGGCCACGACGCTCGACGAGTACCGCAAGCACGTCGAGAAGGACCCTGCGCTCGAGCGCCGCTTTCAGCCAGTGCTCGTGGACGAGCCGAGTGTCGAAGACACGATCTCGATCCTTCGCGGCCTGCGCGAGCGGTACGAGGTGCACCACGGCGTGAAGATCAAGGACGCGGCGCTGGTCGCCGCGGCGGTCCTCTCCCACCGCTACATCGCCGACCGTTTCCTCCCCGACAAGGCGATCGACCTCGTCGACGAGGCGGCGAGCAAGCTGCGGATGGAGATGGACACGATGCCCGCAGAGCTGGACGAGGTGCAGCGTCGCATCATGCAGCTCGAGATCGAGCGGGAGGCCCTCCGAAAAGAAACAGACCCGGGATCCAAGGAGCGGCTGGAGCGCCTCGAGCGCGAGCTGTCCGACCTCAAGGAGCGATCGGATGGGCTCCGCACGCAGTGGGAACGGGAGAAGGAGGCCGTCAGCTCCATCCGCGAGATCAAGGAGCGAATCGAGCAGACGCGCGTCGAGATCGAGCACGCGGAGCGGGCCGCCGACTATAGCCGCGCGGCAGAACTGAAGTATGGCCAGCTCGTGGCTCTGGAGCGCGAGCTCGAGGAGCGCGAGCGCTCGGTCGCCGAAAGTCACCGCGACGGCAGCCTGCTCAACGAGGAGGTCTCGGAAGAGGACATCGCCGACGTGGTGAGCCGCTGGACGCACATTCCGGTCACGCGCCTGATGGAAGGTGAGATCCAGAAGCTTCTCCAGATGGAACAGCGGCTGCACGACCGCGTGGTCGGGCAGGACGAGGCAGTCGTCGCCGTCTCCAACGCAATCCGGCGCGCCCGAGCCGGCCTCCAGGATCCGAATCGGCCGATGGGCACGTTTCTGTTCCTGGGGCCAACGGGCGTGGGGAAGACGGAAACGGCACGCGCCCTGGCCGAGCTGCTCTTCGATGACGAACAGGCGATGATCCGGATCGACATGTCCGAATACCAGGAGAAGCACACGGTATCGCGTCTGATGGGCGCGCCCCCCGGCTACGTCGGATACGAGGAAGCGGGCCAATTGACGGAAGCGGTGCGGCGGCGCCCCTACAGCGTCGTGCTGTTCGACGAGGTCGAAAAGGCCCACCCCGACGTGCTCAACGTGCTGCTGCAGATCATGGACGACGGCCGCCTGACCGATGCCCAGGGGCGAACCGTGGACTTCAAGAACACCGTCGTCATCATGACGAGCAACGTGGGCAGCCATCTCATCGCGGAAGCGTCAGAGGCGGACTTCGAGACGGTGCGCAACCGGGCGCTGGAGGCGGTGCGTCTGAACTTCCGACCGGAGTTCCTCAACCGCATCGACGAGATCGTGGTGTTTCATGCTCTGGGGCGGGCTCATCTGCGCAGCATTGTGGACATCCAGCTTCGCAACGTGCGCGCGCGGCTCGCCGAGCACAAGATCGAGCTGGACGTTTCGGATGCCGCGAAGGACCTGCTGGCCGAGGGAGGGTTCGACCCGGTGTACGGCGCGCGCCCGCTCCGACGCACGATTCAGCGGATGCTGCTGGACCCGCTCGCCCAGCGCATGCTCCGCGGTGAGTTCCGGGAGGGCGACACGGTTCGGGTCGACGTTCAGGACGGGGCGCTCAGCTTCACAGCGGAGCGCCCCGCGACCGAGCCCGTCGCCGCGTAAGTAACGGCCAGTGGGCCCCCTCCCCCCTTGGGGGGAGGGGTGGGATGGGGGGCGTTAGGAGACGAGGATCGGATCCCCGACCGAGATCACACCGTCGGACACAATCTCCGCGCGGAGACCACCCTTGTGGACCAAGCCGCGGAGCACCGGTTTCCCTGTCAGGCTGACGAGGTGCGCGCATGGCTCACAGGAGCGAATGCCACGCATGCGGACGCTGCCAATGCGAAAGTCGTGCCCAATCAGCGATTCGAGCACGATGCCCTCCGTCGCGATGTTGCGGCGGCTCTCCGATGGTTTGAGATCCACGCCGTACTCGCGACGGAGCGCGTCCAACGCCTCGACCTCGATCAGCGTCACCTCCCGGCCTTCGCCCTCGACATCCGAGTAGGTGCCCGATCCCGCGAAGTACCGATCGCCCTCGAGACCGCGGCCGGTGACTGCCCGAACCTCGCGGACGGACTCCATCGGGGCGCCTGCTCCTCCGGCAAGATGGATCGAGACAACACGGGGAGCGGTTGAAGAACCAGACTCACCATTCATCACGTCACCGCCTATTGTGCGGGCCGTTCGAGATCGCGAGCATTGGCCCCGTAGATTTCGGCATCGGCCCTGCTAAAG
>DASRDP010000118.1 GCA_035652535.1 Chloroflexota bacterium | reverse complement strand
CACCCAAATCCCGCAGCAGGACCTGCGCGAGGTCCGGGCGATGAACGCGTTCTTCATCATCCCGACCAATTGGAAGGTGCAGATGAGCGAGATCTTCATGGATCACCCGCCGCTCGAGAAGCGCCTAGCAGCCCTCTCCGCGATCGCGCGCGAGATGGGCCGGCCGGTCAGCTGAACGCGCTCGGCACTTTCAGCTGGTGAAGGATCCCGCTTCGCGGGAGCGCTCGCCGGAGGATGCCGAGGTGCGCGAGTGCGCGGGAATGACGCCCAGAGCCGAGCTCTTGCGGCGTCACCTCGCGTGCGGCTCGTCCTCCCAAGAGATCTCTCGGAGGCCACGGGTATCGATCGGCCCGGCGACGAGGACATGGGGAATGTGAACGAACATGAGAGCGCGTTTTCCCTCCGCCTTGCGCTGCTCCAGATACGCCGTGTGAGCTGACGGAATCTCTGTCAGTGCTCGGTAGCGGGCGGGGTCGAAGGGCTCGAACTCGTTGATCGGCGGCGCGAGAAGCGTGTCCTCGCCGGGGTAGCCGTTGATCCACGCCGTTCGCCACCGATACCAGTACACGGGGTGGGCGGCGATTCGATCGAGTGGGATCTCGAAGAATCGGCCCGGAGTCCAAGGCGCTGTTGCCGCGTCGGCAGGAGGATTTGGAAGGAGATCCAGACGGGCCCTGAGGCGATGGAGGTGGTGCGGGTGAAGGGGCGCGCAGTGAACGGTGTCGTTGAAGAGAAGGCCACTGGACGTGATCTGGGCGTCGAGCACGGCCTCGCGCTGCGCGTACTTCGAGCGCTGTAGCTCGAACGCCGAAGGAGAGACAGCCGCTAGGGCGTTGAGGGGAACGAGAACCGTGCCCACCATTCCGCTCGGCACCGCGTGATAGACGAACTTCACCAGGCGAGCTTAAGTCGCGACGATCGATCCTCGCCTGCGCCAGTGTTTGGGAATGTCGCCCGACGCGCGAAGGTTGATACTTCGTCCGAATGGGACGTCTGGACGGGAAGGTCGCGATCGTTACGGGCGCTGGGAGCGGAATCGGTGAGGCTTCGGCCCGTTTGATGGGGCGCGAGGGCGCGTCGGTCGTTGTCGCGGACATCAGCAGGAGCGAGGCAGAGCGAGTCGCGGCCGAGATCGGTGGCGCGGTGGTTGCCGAGGTGGATGTCTCGGACGAGGCCAGTGTCATACGAATGGTCGAGACAGCAGTCGAGTCGTTTGGCGGCCTGGACGTGCTGCACAACAACGCAACCGACTCCGCGACAAATGCCGTCGACACGGACATCGTGACTCTCGACATGTCGATCTTCGACAGGCTTATCGCGGTCAATTTGAAGGGCCAGTTCATGGGGTGCAAGCACGCGATCCCGCACATGCTGGCTCGCGGGGGCGGCTCCATCGTCAACACCGCCTCCGTCGACGGCTTCGTCGGACGCGGAGTGCGTGCCGCGTACGGAGCGTCCAAGGCGGGCGTTGTTCTCTTGACCAAGGCCGTGGCTGCGCAATATGGGGCGCGCGGGATCCGCTGCAACGCCGTCGCACCCGGCCTCACGCTCACGCCGGGCGCTGTCGGCAATGCGACGCCGGAGTACATCGACGCAGCGCTCGCGCTGTATCCGATGCCGCGGCTCTGCACGCCGCAGGATGTGGCCGGTGCCGTGCTCTTCCTCGCATCCGACGAGGCCGCGTACATCAACGCGACGACGCTCATGGTCGACGGCGGTGCGACCGTCTACATGCCGAGCGCCCAGCGCACCAAAGGTGCAGTTCTCTAGCACGAGGAGGAACGTGTCAGGCGAAGACAACCTCGAAATCGCGCTTCGGTATTACGCGGAGTGCGCGGAAGACGATGGCGATCCCGAGAAGAAACGAGCCGTAGGTGCTGCGGATCGATTGATCGCCGACGACTTTGCCATGTACTACAACAATGCCGATGAGCAGGATGCTGATCGGGGCCGCGAAGCCCATAAGCAGTTCCTTTTCAGGCATACGGCCGCATTTCCAGGTGAACGGTGGACGATCGAAGCAGCCGTGGCGGATAACGACACGGTGGCTTGCCGATGGCACTTGGCGTGCACCCATGCCGAAACGGGCAACGCGATCGACCTTCGCGCCGCGGATTTCTGGACGGTCCGGAACGGGAGACTCGCCATTCTGCATCGCTTCTTGGACTTCCG